>DAOVUK010000145.1 GCA_030632625.1 Gammaproteobacteria bacterium | reverse complement strand
TGCTGACACAGGAGGTAAACACAAACTATATCTGTACGTAAAGCAAATGGATTTGCTTGTGGTTTTATTAATTTAACAATTGATCCTGATCTTATTAAAGAATAAAAAAATAATTGGACATCCACTTATTCAGATGCAGGGTATTTGATTTTTCTATTTTCAATGAGTTAATAAGTGGGTGTCCGGTGATTTTGTTCGGTCTTTTCCTCAACAAGCAGTAATTCAACGACATGAGCTTATGTTAAACTTACCACTTATCTTTCCGTGTATTATTTTCATAAGAACAAAAAGCTAATTGGTGACTGGCAAGAATGGGGAGTTCTCTTAAGAATGGGACATAAGTGAATACGATTAAAGCCGAAAAGTTATAGAATAAATGAGCTATTCCAATAGCTAGTGCTAACTTGCTTTGCAAAATTAATGAAAAAAGTATGGTGGTAAAACAAGTACCTACATTAATACCTAGAATTAATGGGTAAAATGATCGGCATGAACAACTCACTTTACGTACTAATGGCATTAAACTATAGAATGCACTGCTGGAACTTTGTAAAATAAATGAAGTCCATATACCAAATAGCAGCAGCTTCTCTTCCTTTGTTTTCTTCATCAACTGGTGCCCCAGCTTTTTGATAATAAGACGATCAAAGATTAGGCGTAATGCAATAAAAAACAAATGCATGAGAATAACAATAATAATAAATAGTATCAAAATAGACGTGACTGGGTAAGCATTCATTGCTAAGCTTTCTTGTATTGCCTGTATAACAGGGGGGAGGTTCCAGGCAGGCAAATAATCAAAAAGGGGTGAGGTCAAAAATTCTTTTAAAGACATAATCCAGTTAACCATTATTTCACTTATATTTACCAAAAAATTGCTTGATAACTGCAATGGAAAAAAAAGACAAAAGGCAATGATATTATTAAAATAATGCATTGAAGTAATTGCTGCTATACGCTGTTTATCATAAATATCACAATTAACTAACCGGTTAAGAAAACCACCAAAAAAAGTCGTACCAATGTTGGCTCCCAATAAAATATAAATAGCATCAACAAAAGGAAAGCCAGCGGCAACCATAGCCGCTATCAAAGTAATAACAATACTAGATGAACGAACCATCACACTGCTTATGGCACCAAAGAAAATGGCAATAATTGGATTGGCTAATGTATTTGAAAAACTTCTGGCATAGAAGCTTTCAGTGAGGAAATGATTAAACGAGTGGGCAAATAGTGATATAGAAACAGAAATTAAAAAAATTAATAAAAATAAAGTAAACCATAAAATAATTGAATGTTGTTGATTTACTTTTGTGCTTTGCAGGGTTTTCACGTTGTTATTTCCATTTTTTTCAACATCGACTATACACACATCCAGGAGCCTGATTTTGGGCTGTAGAATTCATGAATATGTGAAATTACCATGGTAGAGTGTTTAACAATTAAGTTTGAAGTATTATTGTCGCTTGGATAACGGCATATGACTTCGTTTGTAATCTATTGAATATGTATTGCAGTTTATTATTTCGCATAATGGCTGTGAATTGTGAGCAATCAGGTACATTTATATTAACATAAATAATCAACATAGGATGCCATGAGCTTAATACATTTTTTTACTCCAGTCTAAATCCTCTCGCTTCATTTGGTCATAAAGGATATCTTTTGTTTTAAAAACCGAAACTGCGCATGTTGTTATTGGCAAACATATCAATGAAGTCTGCCTGAACCCAAACCCAAATCATGAGCAGATAAACAACTGTGCGATGGGTAAACCGTTTCGTTTTTTAAAACCTGTAGCTTGATCAATTACTTATGATGTTTTTTGAGGGCCTTTTAACTCCGAAGCGTGAGTTGTTAGATGGTTATCAAGTTATATGACTATTTTAATTATCGAAATGAGAATTATTTCGGCCTGTAGGTTGAAAAGTGTTATATAGTCTCCTAAACTTTATAACAGAGTCTATTATTGCAAGCCTGAACAAGTCCTTTTCCGGGGGGCAGGGAGGTATGGAATGGAATTTTTAACACCCATGTGGTTAGGCTTTGCTGCAGTACTTCTGTCTGCAATGAGCCGTTTTAACAATCCACAAGTCTTGCTCAAAGAATCATCAACCCAGCATGAAAACTGGTGGAAACAACTCAAGCACATTCTAAGTTTGAACCCCGGTCAGCAAAATTTGTTGCTGAGACCACCCAGAGCCAATACTACCGTCTTTCGTTATCGTCTGTATCAGTTTTTGTATGCATTACTTGCAGTGTTGATTTATCTGCTTGTATTGTTCCAGCCTGACATCCTCAAACAGATCCAGGTGATTATTCTTTGGTTTGCACCGGAGAATATGCCGAATCTGAAAAATGCGGGACCATTGGTGATTGCTGCGTTTGTAGTTCTTATTTTACCAAATGTACCGCCATTTCGCTGGGCAGATATTAAAATCAGAAGTCTGTTGTATGAGCGAGCGCTAATCCCGGCACAGCAATTACGCGAAATGCACCGATTGAAAATGGCATTATATAATCCACCCAATAATCTTGTTGAGCAGGTCAGGGAAATAGCGGTTACTGAAGGTTTTGCTGCCAGTGATATCGCTTATGATAGTAAAAATCCAACAACAAAATCACTTTGGGGGAAGTGCATAATATTGATGGAACAGATCAAAAACTGGGAAGCTGATGACCACTACAAAACTGCATTTGCTGTATTGAAAGAGCCAGACAGTGAAAAGCGTTCAGTTGCTGCCGTTATGGAAATGCAGCAGAATCTTATTGCAGATGCCCGTGTTTGTTTTGCCGAACTGCGTATGAATCATGGTGAAAAAAGTGAAGCATTAAACAACCGGGAAACAGTGTTTCGTTCAAGCTGTCGTACTTTGCTGGTGAAGACCTATTCACTGCTGGCCGGAATATCGTTACATTCACATTATAGTGATCATGAGCGTATCATGCAGTTTGGTAAACTTGGTTTCCATCTGGAACCGGAAGCTAATGGGCCTATTCCAAATCCTAATGATCTGTTGATACTCACCATTATCCTGTGTATTTTCCTGGTGCTGCCGTTGGCTGATAAGCTCGGCCCCGTTAGGGGTATAATGATCGGTATTGTCATGTTTAGTGCGGTACTGACACCTATTGTTCTTGCCTATGTATGTCCCAGGATGAGCGACCGTAAGCATCAACAGCAACGGCATGGACCTAATGTGTTATACCCTGTGCTCTCCGGGATACTGGCGGCATTCTTCGGGTTCCTGATTATTGTTATTGGAGGTCAGTTTATAGAGCCATCGACTTACTGTAATTATACTGGCTATGAACGCTATATCAACTGCTCCTATCCCTGGAGTTTCCTCCATGGAGGTATTGCGATTTTGCTGGCGATACGTCTGGGTACAGGTGAGTACCCAGATGTTAATCTTCTACAGGGTATACAGCGTTACCGTGAGTGGGGAAATATTAAAGATGCTGTTATTTGTGCTTTTTTTATGCTGATGATCACTGTCGCGCTTGTGATTCCAGAGCAGGAAATGCTGAGAGGCAACAGTCTAGAATATTGGGCCTATTGGAAAATGTTGCTGAGAATTACACTAATGTCTTTCGTGTTAGGGTTTATTGTGCCAACCTGGTATCGCGCTCAAAATAATTACAATAACAAGGTAGACCGACGCAGAGATCCCAAAGAACGAGAACGCTTTAAGCAAGAACTGGATTTAATTCAGCATAATATGAGATCATAAAGGGACAAAAAAATCAATTAATTATCAACAGTAATGCCAATTGAAGAAAGATATTATGAGCAAACCAATAATTGCAGATAACAAGCCAGTTAAGGTGAATCTTTCAAAAGGCCAGGAGTATCATTTCTGTACTTGTGGTAAATCAAAGAGCCAGCCTTTTTGCGACGGCTCACATGTGGGCACATCTTTCACTCCAAAAGTCATTGTTTCTGATAATGATGATGACGAAGCCTATTTGTGCGCATGCAAGCATACAGCTAATACTCCTTATTGTGATGGTACACACAAACAGTTCAGTAAAGACGACGTTGGCAAAGAAGGTCCGGGGTTGGCTGTATTAACACCTTCAGATATGCCAATGGCCAAATCAACACCTGAAGAGCCGACCGTAGAATTTATCCATCAACTTGCTCGAGAAGGATTATCCAAAATCGGACATCATGGTCAAATGACTTCTATGGGAGTCCCACGACATGAGCTGCCACACTGGGATGACCTGCAAATTATGGCAGCTCAAATGGCAACTAAGCCTTTGATGGAAGAGCAAAGTGTTGGCACAGAACTCATTATTGGGCCAGAAACTAAAAAACCATTGATACTGAAAATACCATTATTTGTATCTGATATGAGCTTTGGCGCGTTATCCGAGGAGGCAAAAATATCTTTAGCTAAGGGTGCGGAGCTTGCGGGCACTGGTATTTGTTCCGGCGAAGGCGGGATGTTACCCGAAGAGCAAGAAGCGAACTCTCGATATTTTTATGAATATGCCAGCGCTGCTTTTGGTTATAAAGAGGAGCTATTGAGTAAAGTACAGGCCTTCCACTTTAAGGGCGGGCAGGGTGCTAAAACGGGTACGGGAGGTCATCTTCCTGGAAATAAAAATATCGGTAAAATATCACAGGTAAGAGGTATACCAGAAGGTCAACCTGCAATATCACCGCCCACTTTTAAGGACATTTCCTCATCTTCAGAATTTAAGCGCTTTGCAGACCGGGTTAGAGAGATCACTGGTGGCATCCCTATTGGTTTTAAGCTCAGTGCAAACCATATCGAAAAAGATATTCAATTTGCTCTGGATGCCAGTGCTGACTACATCATCCTGGATGGCCGAGGTGGTGGTACCGGCGCTGCTCCTGAGATTTTCAGAAACCATATTAGTGTGCCGACCATTCCAGCACTTGCACGAGCCCGTCGTTATCTTGACGAACAAGGTGTGAGTGGTCGTGTGACGCTCATCATTACTGGCGGATTACGAGTACCGATTGATTTCGTTAAAGCTCTGGCGCTTGGTGCTGATGGTGTCGCTATTTCAAATAGTGCAATGCAAGCAATTGGTTGTGTGGCTGCGAGAATGTGTAACACGAATAACTGCCCAGCAGGAATCGCCACACAAAAAGAAGATTTACGACAAAAGCTGAATATTGAAAACGCATCTACCCAGTTACATAATTTTTTCAATGCTTCCGTAGAACTAATGCAAGTAATGGCTCGCGCATGTGGTCATAATAGTCTAAGTAAACTTAATAAAAACGATCTGGCTACGTGGCATCGTGAAATGGCATTACTTTCAGGTGTGGCTTACTCAGGATTTATGGATATCACAGGCAATGTGTAAACAAGGCTACACCGGACAGCAATTCTGTTACGTTCCATTGCCGCCAAACAGCTCCAAAGTTTAAGATTTGAAATTGATAGAAATAATTATTGGACAGGCTATAGTAAATGAAGGTATCAATGAAATTAAGTCCAAAGCGGATAGAAAAGACATGTCCGGAAGTAGAGATATTTGAATCTGTTTTATCTTTAGATAATAAAAATATTTTAGAAATAGGTTGCGGTGATGCCGCTATCACTCGTTTGATTGCTAAAACTGGCGAAGCCAGAACAATCATAGCCACTGAGATGGATACTGTTCAGCATGAGACGAATTTACAGATAAAGGATCTTTCTAATGTTGATTTTATACTGTCTGGGTGTGAGAAAATTCCTGCTGAGGATAATGCTTTTGATATTGTTCTGATGTTCAAATCTTTTCACCATGTACCATCGAATCTGATGAAACAGGCTCTTTCTGAAGTAAGGCGAGTTTTAAAGCCCAATGGTTTTGCATATATTTCCGAGCCAATTTTTGCTGGGGTATTTAATGAAATATTGCGTTTATTTCATGATGAGGAAAAAGTGAGACAAGCCGCTTTTGACACAATAAAACAGGGTGTTGATGCTCATGATTTTTTATTGATTAAGGAAATTTTTTTTAATACGCCAGTTAATTTTGAGCATTTTGAAGATTATGCAAAAAAAGTAATTGGTGTAACTCATACTGATCATCAGCTTTCAGATGAGTTATATGCCAGAGTAAAGCTGAAATTTGAACAAGTTTATACAAACAATGGTGGTAACTTTTTGATACCTGTTCGAGTTGATCTTTTGCAAAAAAATTAATAGTAATTGAAGAGTCTGGTCAATAGCAGCAGATGACAGCAAAGGGGAAATAATTAATGACGCCTGCATGTTAAGAAATAGAGTGCTAAACTGAGCTTTTAAGAAGAATTTTATGTCCATATTCATCATTAATACTAATAGTAAAGAAGAGACTATGCACACAGCTCAAAGTCTGGTTAAAGAATCAGTTGAATTAATATCCTTACCCGACGTCTATATCCGGCTAAGGGATGTAATTGCTTCACCGGATTCGTCGATGGCAGATGTTGCCGGCGTTATAGCGAGTGATCCATCCATAACCGCTCGTCTGCTAAAACTGGTTAACAGCTCATTTTTTGGTCTGATATCAAAAGTCGATACTATCACCCATGCCATTAACTTATTAGGTACACGGCAAGTTCATGATCTGGTTCTGGCAACGTCAGTCATTGACAGCTTCTCTGGTTTTAGCAATGATTATTTTAATATCTATGACTTCTGGTTTAATGGGGTCTATTGTGCAGTAACAGGCCGCCTGCTTGCTTATTACTGTAAGAATTTAGAAACAGAAAGACCGTTTGTTGCGGGTTTGCTGCACAATATCGGCCATTTGCTTACTTATCAAAAAATGCCGGAAGAATCTCTTTCTGCAATAGAACTTGCAGCACAAAAAAATATCAGTCTCTATATGGCTGAACGTGAAGTATTCGGTTTTGACTATGCCCAGCTCGGGGCTGAATTAATGCGTGAGTGGGAATTGCCAAAAAGTTTGCAGGAAATTACCGAATTTCATATCGAACCTGAAAAAGCCGGTGATTTTCAGCTGGAAACAGCTATCATACATATCGCGTCAGCTCTCACGCAAAATTCTCTGGCACAAATACCCATTTCTCCTGATACTCTGGTCATTAATCCTATGTGCTGGAAAATAACCGGCTTATCAGTTGATGATATGCCCAAAATTAAGCAAGAAGTCGATGAGCAGGTTTCGATGGTGATGAGTTTGCTGTTTACGCGTAAAAAAAATGCATAAGATTTATCCAAAATCTCTTAACAGAAGAAGCGAAATACCCCGTCTCTTCAGGTCGGGGATCAGCAGCATTAAATTCTTTTGTTGTTTAATCAAAATATCTATTGAATATCGTACAGTTATTCTATAGGATGGTTATATGCTCATTCGAAAAGCCTACAAATTCCGACTCAACACCAACACTGAAACCGAACAGA
>DAOVUK010000338.1 GCA_030632625.1 Gammaproteobacteria bacterium | reverse complement strand
GAAGCAGTAGAAGAAAAGACTGTGGCCGATGAGCAGGGCCTTGAGCAAACCATGGTTCTTACTGTAAAGCCGGCGACTCAGAATGGATCCGGCCATGATGAAGTTGATGATCCTGAAACAATATTAAAAACAGGTATTGATGACATCAGCGCCATGCTGACAGGTGACTATAGTGTCACCGAAGTATTCCGTCTCTGTCTGGAAGTGATGCAGCGGGCATTTCAATTTGATCATGCCGTTGTCTGCATGGTTAATCAGAAAAAAAAATTAATGGAAGGCAAGTTTGGTCATGGTATTAATAATGCTTTTTTAGCCCAGTTTCAATTCCCCATGAAATATAAGCCGGATGTCTTTCATCTTGCTTTGGAAAAAGGGGTTGATATTTTTATTTCTGATACCAGAGATGAGAAAATATTAAAGAAAATTCCAGCATGGTATCAACAAATTATTGAAGCAGAAAGCTTTATTGTTTTACCTGTTATGCTAAAAAAGAAAGCCATTGGTTTGTTTTATGGGGATCGTTTTAAGTCAGGTGAATTGTTGATAAAACCGCAAGAATTGAAACTCATGCAAAAACTTAAATTTCTGGCTTCTGAAGCATTGCTTAGGAAATATCAGGGCTAGCTTAAGTAAATTCAATGAGAATGATAGAAATATTGTCTTCACCACCGGCCAAATTTGCTTCAATAATTAATTGTTCAGGGATTTTTTCAGCTGAGCGTTCAAATTGAATGAGCATATCAAGAATATCTTCATCACTGATCATGGTGGTCAGACCATCGGAACAAAGCAGCAGCTTCTCCCCTTTTTTTGCCGGGTAAAGGGATATATCAGGGGCCACTTCCGGATACGGACCTAATGCTTTTGTTAACACATTAGCCGGTGGTTTATCACCTTCAAAGCACTTGTCTTTCCAGAGTTGCAGTAATGAGTGATCGGTACTGATTTGAGTGAGTTTCTGCTTATAATAAGAATAGGCCCTGCTGTCACCCACGTTAAAAATAACAGACATTTTTTTTTCAGGTAAATACCAGCACCCTACAATTGTGGTTCCCATGCCCTTGCCTTCAAGCAGGCCCCGATCTTTATTGGCCTGACTGATCTTAATGTTGGTTTCTTCAATTGCTGCGGTCACTGCTGAAACTTCAGAAAATTCAATATCACTATTCGCGTGATTGTTTGATTTTTTGTGTGTTACCAGAGCATTTCTAACAATATCTGTTGCCATTTTACTGGCGATTTCACCAGCCTGGTGTCCTCCCATTCCATCTGCCAGAATGAAGAGGGTATTTTCCGGGTTGAGCAGTATGTTATCTTCGTTATGCTTTCTGGAGCGACCTGTATCAGTCATACCATAGGCTTTACATTTGATGGAAAGGAAGCGTGACAGCATAAATGAGTTTAATACCTTTTTAGATAATGTCAAAGTCAGTTACAGCTAATCATAGCCTACTTTGAAAAAAATGCACAGCCTAACAACAACTACTGCCGGAGTTATTATTATCTGTTTTGGATTGTGCAAAAGGCAGGGCCGTTCCGCAGTCTGCAAAAATACCAAAATGTTTACTCATATCACCATAAAACTCAAAATGCTCCTTAAAACGGGTATCATGCAGCATTCTCCAGGTGTTGCCGCAGACAGGAAAGTGTCGTCCTTTTTCAAGTGCATGATGTTTATCCAGGATAAATAATTCCTCATGATGGGAAATTGTTCCCTGGTAAACAACTGCCTGACCATAATCCTCACAGGCACTTTCCAGACTGTCTAATTTAAACAGGCGATAAGTGGCAGAATAAAAATCAATATGGCCGATGAGTTGTTCAATTTTGGCGTTATCAATAGCTAATGGACGATCTTCAACCAGTCTGGGATCATGAAAACCACATTTTTTGGCGAGATTCAAAAAATCATTCCAATACAACGCACCACTTAAGCACTCACCATATAACACCGGATCTTTGACCAGATCTGCCGGCACCCGACGATCACTATAGACATCGGAAAAATAGAGTTCACCACCGGGCTTCAATACACGGTAAGCTTCTTTCAGAACGGCTTCCTTATCGGGTGATAAATTAATGACACAATTAGAAACAATGATATCAAAACTATTATCTTCCAGCTCAAGTTCATCGAGTTTTTCAATATAGCCTTTTTTAAAAGCGATATTGGGTTTTTTATAAGCAAAGGTTTCAGTATGGTAATCAATGTATTTATTGGCAATATCCAGCTGCTCATCAGTCATATCAACACCAAGAACAAAACCTTCTTCACCCACTAGCTGGGAGAGAATATAACAATCGCGGCCAGAGCCGCTTCCCAGGTCCAGAATACGCATTCCTTGCAGTTGCTGGGGACGTACCAGCCCGCAGCCATAGTAACGTGAAGCCACGTCGGCATGTACCTTACTCATTGCCAGCTTTAAATGCTCAGGCATATCGGTATCGGTGCAGCAGGCATCCGTCTTCAGATCACCTGAGGATTGTAATACTTTACCGTAATAATCTTTTACTTCGTCAAACATATTAATCAATTTCCAGGCCTTTTATGAAGAAGGAATAATATACAAAAATAAGGTATAAAGAAAGTGGCTGATGCTTTAAGCCTGTATAAATCAGTTGCTTGAATAAGCCCGGATATTCTCCTATCCTTAAAATTAAATGATAAATATTTTATAAATGTGTCAGCCGGCGTTATTGTTATTTATCACTGCACATTATTCTGTATTAAATAAACGATAGTGAAGCAAAGATAATAATGGAAATCCCCCCCCTTTATTGGACTCTAATAGGTGAAATTGCCTTAGTCATCATCGGCGTACTGGGTGCAGTGATTGTTGTCGTGCTGAACGACCGGAAAAAATTAAAAGAATATGCACATTATCTCAAGAAGGTCATTAATAAGTTAAAGAAAAAGCTGCAGCAAAGTGAAGATGAACAAAACCGGGAGAGAGTTCTTGAGCTGTTAAATGAACTTATTGATCATGTTCGTGAACAATATCAATCTCAATATGGTAATGATATTGCACCCACTGAAGATAATGCCGCAGTTGATAATGACGTGTCAGTTGAAAAGTTTGTATTCATTGCCGGTTTTCAGACAATGATTGCTGAATTAAGTGCACTGGAAAACAGTATTGAGCCCGAAGCTGCCTGGGCAAAGATTAAAAGTGAGCTGACACCGCTGTTTCAGAATTATCTTGAATCTATTGTTTCAGAAGCCGTACCTGCAAAGGAGAAGTTGTCTGCACAATCAAGTGAAAATGGCGATGAAAATCTTAAAATACAGCTTGAAAATGCTCATCAGCGGATTAAAAATCTGGAACAATTCAAACAACTTTATTTTGATTTACAAAGTAAATTAAGCACCAGTCTGGCAGAAATAGAGGCTTTAAATCAGCAGCTGTCAGACCTGGCAGAGGGTGGTGAGCACTTTGATAATATAAGACACATTATTGAAAAAAATAAAACTCATTATCTTGAAATGGGTCAAATGATCGGCATGGACAAAGAGCAGCATCATGAGAGTGTTGCCAATGCTATGGATTATAGTGATGGCATCATCAATGAGCGTAAAGATGAAGTTAAACGTCTAAAACATAAGATTGCGCAGCAATTTGAAGACATCTGGGCTTTACAGAATCGTCTAACCGGGAGTGATGAACCACCAGAGACAGAAGAACTCAGTGCCGGTATTGAAACAATTTCACGCAATCTGAAAGATGCTGAAATGTGTATTGAAACAATGGATATGGAAACACAGACTTTAAGTTCTGAAATTTCAAATCTAAGAAACCAGCTGAAAGAACAGAATAATGAAACGGATGCAGTTGAGCAGAAGCAGGTGCTGCAGGAAAAAGACACCATGATTGCCCGGTTTACCCAGGAAGGTAAAGAGCTCATGAGTTGTATTACAGGTCTTGAAAACGATCACATCGAACAAACTCAGCGGATTAAAGAGCTGGAAGAAAAACAGCTCAAAATGGCAGCTGAGTATGCAGCTATGGAAGCAAAATATCTGCAGGCAATGAGTAAGTAAAGCAGTTGTAAGTTTTAAGTCGTAAGTTATAAGCAAGAGATAAAGATAAAAGCACATAGGCTTATCTATCAAACTCCAGAACTACCTTTGACTATTTCTTTTAACTTAAAACTTAAAACTTAAAACTTAAAACTTAAAACTTAAAACTTAAAACTGCGGACTCTGCCCGCTTCGAGAGTTTTGCTGCTATTTAGAAAAGTACGCAATAATGTGAAGAGCCATTATTTCTGGCAGTTGCTGCAGTAAACCGTACTGCGATTGCCTAATCTGATTTCCTTTAATGGCTTTTGACATTTAACACAGGGTTGACCGGTACGGCCATAAACCAGTAGTTCCTGTTTAAAATAGCCGGGTTTTCCTGTGCCGCCGACAAAATCTTTCAGCGTTGT
>DAOVUK010000019.1 GCA_030632625.1 Gammaproteobacteria bacterium | reverse complement strand
ATTTTTCGCATTTATAAGATATTAATAAATACATGATTTTCTCTGTAGGGGCGAATTCATTCGCCTAAAACTGCCAATTTACGGATGGGCACTAACTAATGTGCCACTAGCACAACCATCGTTCTTTCATTTGTTTTTTATCGAGTAATTGCATGTTCTTTGTCTAATAAGAAGTGTGTTTTTCTATATCACAAATAGGGCTCTTCACAAAAATGCGTACTTTTCCAAATTGTAGAGACAAGGCATACCTTGTCTCTACGGCCACGTAACGACCGCCAGGGTGGTAAGCATACGTAGAGACGTTGCATGCAACGTCTCTACCCTATCTATGAATGGCTGAATTCACCGAGTGAATACAAAAAGTGTTGGTCATTTATTCAAGAAAAAATCATTTTTAGCTAATGTATTTAATTTTTTATCTAAAAGATAAAACACTGAGTCAAGGCAATAAATTAGCTGTGTGATAAAAAATGACGGCGACTTTATTGCTGTTTTTATTAAGGATTTATTTAGGATTTATTAATCCTCACGATTAATAAGACTTTCCTGTTTTTTTGCTTTTTTAATCATTTTTGATATCACTTTAAATTCTTTGCAGCAATTGTAAATCTTTTTACTGCGTTTATTTATCTTAGCTTCTATTTTCATTTCTTTTTTCAGTTCTGATTTTTTTTCTTCTAACGATTTGATGATCAGAGCTAATTTATCCGATTTCTTTTTTTGTTTCTTTTTAGATTGATCAAAAAATTCATCCAGTCGATCCAATAGTTTTTTAATACTCATATTCATCTCCCAATTCTTTTATTTCCTGATCCTGTACCCATAACACAGAAGCGGTTTTTAGTAATTTATTGCTGATACTACGAGTAAACCCAACATCATTAATTAATGAAGATGCCATATGGGGATCAATTTTATTTTCTCTAATCAGCGTATCAATATTTCGATCCAGATAGATTTCATTATCAACGGCTTTTTGCTTCAACACTTCGAGCTGAGTCATAATTTCAGTTGCATCCTCGGAAGATTCTCTCATTTCTTCTATGCTGCGGAAAATGGTCACTAATTCTTTTCTTAATTTATTATACTCATGGATCATGAACCAGTTTTTACTTTTTGTGAAACGGTTTAAATTTCTTTGTAATTCTCTGATATCTTTGACCATTTCAATAATATTTCTGGCCGTTAATTTTAATTCATAGACCCGGTTATTACCCTCTTCATCCATATAGCTTTGTGACCTTGAGGAATAACGGAGGATTTCACTATAAAGATTTTTTATACCTTGTTGATAGACCTGATCAATATCAATATGAATAGGGTGACTGGCCTGTTCAACCACATCATGAACTTCTTTGTCTGAGAAGATCTCTTTGCGATGTAAATTCATGGCATGCACAATCGTTTCAAGAGATTTATCGTAGAGATGAATCGTTTCTTTTCTAATCGCTTCTAATGCAGATGCCGGAATTTCCATAACTTCATCCGTTAAATATTTAGGCTGACCTCTACCCTGCTCTTTGGTACAAAATAAGGTCTCTAGAAATTTCACCAGGTATTTAATAAAAGGCGCAACGGCCAGCACGCCAATGATATTAAAAATGGTATGAAAAAGAGCCAGCTTCATAGCATAGTCAGATGCCGGTATGTGCATCAGTGGTGCGATAAAATCAACCAGATCTTTTAATTGATATATAAATACAATAGCAATTATGCCGGTAATTAGATTAAAGATCAGATGGGCAACAGCCAGACGCTTACCATTTTTATTGGAAGCCAATGCCCCCAGAACCGCAGTGACTGTAGTGCCAATATTGGCTCCAATAGCCAGAGAAAGGGCATTAATATAGTCAATTTGTCCGGTTGCCAGAGCAGTAATAATAATGGCCATAGTTGCACTGCTTGACTGGATAACCACAGTAGCTATAGCACCAAAAAGAATATAAACAAACACGCCCAGATAACCCTGCATTGCATATTCAGCAAGATCAAGGCCCTCTTTAAGTGTTTCAAAGCCTTCTTTCATATAGGAAATTCCGAGAAAAATAAATCCCAGACCAATTAAAACACTGCCAAAACCTTTGTAGCTATTATGTTTTGAAAACTGCATTATCACCCCAAAAATCAGCATGGGAAATGCATATTGGGCAATTTTTATCTTTAAGCCAAAAGAAGATACTAACCAGGCCGTTGTCGTGGTGCCTATATTAGAACCAAACACCACACCAACAGCTGAGGTCAGTCCCATAAGTTCTGCAGAAAGAAAAGAAATGACTATGACTGAAACCAGAGACGAGCTTTGCACAATAGATGTTGAGATAAAACCGGTACCGATCGCTCTTGGTGTGGTATTGGTAAACCGCTGCAGAATATGCTCTAATGCCCCGCCGCTAAAGAGTTTAAAACCATTTTCCATATAATGCATACCAATCAAAAAGATAGCAATACCGGCAATAATGGTTTTGGCATTCTCATTAGAAACGATAAACCAGGCAAAGAAAAGAAATAATAAGGGGGAAATAATTCGTTTTAGCATAAACTTCAGTGATTTATAATTAATTAGACCTTTAGATTAGCAGTAAATCACTACTTTTCAAAGCCCAAAGTCCATTTTCATTTCAGGAAACTGCAAAATTGCTCTTTTATTTTTATTAAAAAAGAGAAATCCTTTGAATAACACATAGGCAAGCCAGAGAAAATTTAGCAGCATGGCAAGACCGGCGATCCGCACCAGCTGCGGCTGATAAATAGAAATAATTAATAGCATAAATGAGTTGATGTGCAGAATAAACTGAGTTTGTGACTGTTCAGTGCTTATAACCTGCTTCATATGAAGCACTAATCTTGGCTTTACAGACATTGCTTGCGGATGTTTAAAAGATAAATTCTGTAAATTAAGATAAATAAGAAAAGGCACAATTTTTTGCAGCATGCCAATAATTGCCGATAAAGCCAGGCCATAAATCAATAAGACACCCAGAGTCAATTCAAACTGGTTCTTCATTTCTGCCAGCGCATCTGACCATAAATAAAACATCCACCAATATGCAATAACAATCAGCAGGGAAAGCAGTGACAGGCGGAAAAAGTTTATGGTCACATCCGCCAGCTTGCGTTTACGCTGATTAATTAATCTCAAGGTATAAACTGAAAAAAAGACCAGCTCCAATGAAAGAATTAAATGAAACAGCTCACCTGACAAAAACCATTCAGCTTCTACTGATATAGCAGATAGCGTGAGCAGAATAAACAAAGAAAGTAGTTTCAGATACCGAACCGAAAACTCAGGCGTGACAAAAAACATGGGAATCACTTGAGAACTCACCGCCAGAATAAGTAACACCACCCAGCCAACCAGTCCCCATAAGGCATGTCGGTCTGTATATAGTCTGAAAACAATATCAGACTCAGGATATGCATAAGCCAGAAGCATCAGCAAACCTAAGCCAATTGTTATCAGCAAGACAAAGAACAGAATTCGAATTAAAAATACTATCAGATGGTCATTGAGTTTTGCCATAAGTAATGGCAGCAAAGATAAGGAAAACAGGGATAAGGACAGACCAAGAGAGGCCAGAGCAAGCCAGTATAAACCATTAATCTGAGTTAAAAAGGCAGAAGTCAGTGATACAATACCAATGATTAATGCCGCATGAATAAGTGCAACGAGCCTGCTTCCACCGGGAATTAACCTGCCGATCATAACCGGAATAAACTGGTATAGTGCGCCAATCATAATCATCAGCATAAAACCAAGGGTCAGTAAATGGGTTAATGCCAGAGTGCTGAAAGACCAGCGGGAAGTCCATATCTGAGGACCATGATAGAGAACCAATAAAGCAGCCAGTATAGCAAAAAAAGGTGCCGCCAGAAAAAATCTCAGAGGAATGAGTACTGGTGGGATGGTGTTAAGAGAAAGCCCTCTGGTATTCATAAAGTGCTATTCATTTAAAGACGTACTTGAGTTGAATCCGGAGCAGTAATTATTAACGGGTAAATCTTTTTTTCTCCAGATAAACACTTCCCAGGAGGTCGTTTTATGCTGGCTAACTTTAAAATTAAAACCATTTTCCTGTAGAAATTGTAATAAAGGTACTGGCTTTTTTCGATGCAGCATACGAATATACTCACCCGTTTTCATTTTTAACAGAAGCTGTATGACTTCTTCAAAGGGTTGCGGAGGTTCATAATCACTGACATCAATAAATAATTCTTTAGGCTGTTCGTTCAAGGTTTACCCTATTGTCATCCTACAAAGAACATTAGCTGTTTCTCATGCTCTCGATAATTTCAACCGCATTAGCTAATGATTGATCGGTCATTGGATAAAGAATCTGTTCTTCTTTCATATTATGCTGCTGCATAGTGACCATCAATGTTTCTGACAGTGCCAGGAATTGATCTTTATCCTTGCTGTCAGCTGCTTTATTAATTTCACTGACTAAGGCACGCATTTGTTCATGTTCCATACGCATCATTTGTGTTGGGCCACCGGTCATACCGGTTGCTGTCTCAAATTCTGGAAAGAGAATATCTTCTTCACGGGAAAAATGCTTTTCTAATTCATCAGCGAAGTCATGCCATTGTTCAGTTCCCTGCTGCCAGTCACCATTTGCAACGGAATCTTCTGCCTGCGCAAATAGTTCATCACATTCCTTGTGATGACTGGCCATAAATGTACTGATTGTCGATGTTAACAAGGGAGTCCTCTCAATAATATTCTATATAATTTAATATTAAGTTTAGAGAGAATTTTACAATTATCCGCTAAAGCTGCCTTAATCCATATCAAGGTTTTTCTTCTGATTGGCCAGGATTTGATGGGAGTTACCACGAAAAATAACTCTAAGGTGTTTTTTTTCTAACTGGTAGTCATACATCGGATCATAGTACAGGGTTAATAGTGACTCAATCCAGATGCGATGCAGGTCAAGCTGTCCGGAATTTCTATGCTCTTCAAGTGCTTCATGCATTTGCCGGCTGATTGTCTGAAAACGCTCACCACCCAGACGTTTTTTTATTCTTTCCAGACTCGCCAGCAGATATTCAGCAAACAGTTTAAAAGCATTATCCTTTGTTGCAGGGTAGTAATTATTATAATAGTTTTCCAGATCAATCACATAATCTTTAAGAGTGATATTAATCCGGTATTGCAGTTCTTCTTCGAGTATCACCAGATTAGATTGCTGCATTTTTTTTTGCAGAGAAACAGGCAGGGAAATACCGCCAATCAGGTGTCCTTCGTCTTCGAGCCAGAATTGATTCATTCCTCTGGCTCGATATTTCATTAATATAATGGACAGGTTATTTTCAAAATTGATTTGTGAGGGCTGACCATCCGGAAATCGTCCGAAACTCGATCCTCGATGATGAGCTAAACCTTCCAGATCAATCGCAGCACTTAACTCTTTTAATAACCAGGTTTTACCAGTACCTGTTTTACCACCTAAAATAACAAATCTGGAGTCAGCAATAGACTGTTCCAGTTCATCCAGCAGAACTCGCCTCATGGCTTTGTAGCCGCCATTGACCAGAGGTAAGTTAACACCACTTTCCTGCAGCCATTGCTGTACTGTTCTGGAACGTAAGCCGCCGCGAAAACAATAAAGATAACCATCAGGGTACTCTTTTGCAAAAGCCTGCCACTGTGCAATGCGCTGTTCTTTGAGTTCACCACTGACCAGTTTATTGCCCAGTTTGATTGCGGCATCCTGACCACTTTGTTTATAGCGAATACCCACTTCATGACGTTCCTGATCATTCATAAGAGGATAATTGACTGCACTGGGAAATGCGCCCTGAGCAAACTCAACGGGTGCCCGAACATCCATCAGAGGAATATCATTCAATAATATAGAACGAATTAAATCTCTATCAATTGGCTTAGACATAAAATATTTAACCTGTCCTTTCTTACTAAAGAGTTACTTAAAGAGTTGCATAAAGAGTTACTTAAAGAGTTTGCTTAAGAAATTAACTTGAAAGTCTGACAAAATAATCTGTTGAATCACTTGCAACAATATCACCAATAATAACAGCCTGAGGATAACCGGCAGCATGGAGTTTTAAAAGACACTCGTCTGCCCTGTCTTCCGGTATTCCTGCCAGCAGACCACCTGCTGTTTGAGGATCAAATAATAAAGGATAATTCTGATGTTCACAAAGTGCTTCAATATTGGCAACTGCACGTTTAAGATGAATATTTTCTTCCTGAAGTGAACTGAAGATACCGTCTTTAATCATCTCATGGGCCCCGCTTAAAACAGGCAAAGTAGATAAATTCAGCCGGGCATCAACATTTGAGGCTTTAAGCATTTCAACTAAATGCCCCAAAAGACCAAAACCAGTAATATCCGTGCATGCCAGGGCACCGGAATCCTTAAAAAGATCTGCCGCCGCCCTATTGGAATGCAGCATATGCTCAATGGCTTCATCTATCCAGCGGCCTTTTGCTTTAAGACGCATGTTAGCTGCCAGCAGTGTACCGGTGCCCAGAGGCTTGGTTAATATTAGTACATCATTAAGCATCAGTCCTGATTTAGTCATCATTGCGTCTTTAGCAGCAAAGCCGTTAACACTCAGGCCAAAAGCCATATCAGCGCCTTCACCCGTATGACCGCCAAGCAGACTCATATTATTGGCATGAATCACTTCCAGTGCACCGGACATAATTTGAAACAGCTCTTCTTCCACAATCTGCTCCAGTGAATATGGCAGAGTGACCAGTGCCAGCGCAGAATGTGGTGTTGCCCCCATAGCAAATAAATCACCCAGGGCATGATTAGCGGCAATTTTTCCCAGCAGAAAAGGGTCATCGATAAAGGCTTTGAAATAATCCAGAGACTGTACCAGCAACTGCCCCTGCGGCACTTCAATAACAGAGGCATCATCAGCCTGTTCCAGGCCCAGAACTATCCCTTCTTTATTCTCTGATTTATAAAGAGCGATCAGACGCGCCATGACACGATTTAGCACCGTGCTGCCCACTTTTGCTCCACAACCACCGCAGCGCATGGGGATCTCCTGCAAGCGTTTCAGAGCCGCTGCATCCACCATATTCTGATGGATACCAATATCACTGGACTGTTTCATTTCAGGGAGCTCGCTGAACAGTTTCATGAAGCCGACATCAATCCAGTTTTTATACTGCCATACCCATTTACCCTGGAAAGCCAGCATACCTCTGGAGGCAACTGCAGTTTTATCAGCACAATTGAGCAGGCTTAAAAAATGTTTTTGCGGTTTATAGGCTTTGAGTCGCTGACCACTGACAAAGCGTCTGATATTTTCAAATAAAGGTGCTCCCTGCCTGACTGCATAGACTCCAGATTTTGGTCTGGGATGATTAACCATTGCTGCGATATCACCTACGGCAAAGATATTTGCATGCGAAACCGATTGCAGATAATCATTAACCTGAATAAATCCCCGCTTATCAACTGACAGTCCAGATTCATCAGGCCAGCCGGCAGAGCTCGCGGTGGTACTCCAGACAATAGCATCAGCCTGAACCCGCCTGCCATTTTGACCGAGCATACTTCTGCTATGAGTACTGCCCGGCGTAATCGTGTCTAATGAAATGTCCTTAATAGAGAAATCCAGATAGAGCTGAATACCTCTTTGCTGGAAAATCTTTAAAATTCTGTTTTTTACTGCATTATTATGCGAGGGCAATATGGTTTTAGCAGCACTTAATAACACGTATTGAATGTCTTTACCATCATGCCCATGACGTTTCAGTTCCAGTTGTAGACGATACTGAATAGATAAAATAAGCTCAACACCACCGGCACCGCCACCGACCACAGCAATAGTGCTGAAGTGTTCATCCGTTAATACCCGATGAATGATGGTTTCCAGATGGGCAATAAATTGTTTAACCGGTTTAACCGGGACGGCTAACTCTCTCACTCCGGGAAGATTAAAATCATCAGGTGTTGAGCCAATATTAATGGACAATAAATCATATCTGACTGGTGGCCGGTTATCCGAATAGACCAGTTGTTTTTGGCTGTCAATACGGGTGACTTTTGAATGATATAAACGACAATGAGCAAACTCGGATAGTGGTCTTAAGTCAAGATGAACCTCATCATAAGAGTATTGCCCGGCAATAAATCCCGGCAGCATCCCGGAATATGGAGTGTGAATATCACTAGCCAATAAAGTGAGTCTGAGCCCCGGCAAAGGCTTCATGGCAAACATTTTTAATAAACCAACATGACTATGCCCGCCGCCAATCAGAACTAATTCTTTAACAGCAATATCAGCAAGCTTATTCACCAGAAAGACCTATGATTAATGAATCCTGAAAAATTCAGGCTTAAATACCAGATAAAAACCAGCTGATTTTAACAAAAGAGTAATTTTTTTACCAGAACAGGTAATAAGACGTGCTCAAAAAGTGGTGTTATTCTATCCCTGTTTGGGAAGCTGCTTTAAGGCGCTATGAATACCATGTGATACTCAGCTTTTAAGAGCTTTTTGGATAAAAAACTGGCAAAAAAAAGCCCATTATTAAATGGGCTTTTAAACTAAAAAGTAATAAATTATTACATTTAAATCAATGCATTCAGAGCATCTATTTTCTTTAACATCCAGTTAGCGAACTGTGCTTTTTTTCTGTTATATATATTATCGTATATATAAAGCATATTAATTTAAGTAATTTTTATAACAACATATTTATCAAATTTAAGTTTTGCTCCCCCCGATCCCCTCGGTTATATCGAGGTTTCTATATGAACATATAAGAAAACGAAACAATAGAAGGGTAAACCCTAGAATTTTATATGTTTACATAAAATTACTATTATTTTTCAGTATATTAGAAAACAATAATTATCTTTTTATTATTAATGTTTTGAATTTTAAGGGCGTTTTTAATGACTGGTTTTTATATTTACAGCGATTTAAAATAAATTGAATTGAAGTCTGTATTTTTATTCAGTTTAATTCATTCTGATTTGACACAAGCCAGTAATGTATTCTCTACCTGATTCCAGTCATGGAAATCCGACTCAATTATTTCCACACGACTGTCATTGCACTCCTGATAATCTTCTCTGGTAAATTGCTGGTCTGAGCGATTAAGCAGTATCCAGCCAGTACCTATATGAAAAATACCTTTAACCCGGGTGAACGCCTCACTATTGACGAAGTTTTCCAGTTTGCGTGCATCAAAAACGATAGAACGATCAAAAATCCAGCCACAGCCAAAATATCCCTGACCATTATTTTCAAATCTTTGCCATTGAAAATTATCTTCAGTCTGATGTTCACTGCTGTTACTGGGACTGTCATTCAGCGTATGATTATCGTCATATTCGTGATCTGTATGCTCATGCTTCTCTGAAGTATGAGCATCAGGATAGACAACACATCGCTGTTTATTACGCTTTATATCCAGCAGGCTGGTAGAAAACTGTCCAAATTCTATAGTATCAATATGATCCTTTGCGATGACGAACGATTGAGTAAATTTATTAAAGTTATCTAAATCATCTTTCGAGGCTTGATCAGACTTACTGGCCAGCACAACATCAGCTATATTGAGCTGATCAATAAAGGTTTCATTATGCAGATATTTGTCTTTATTTAGCTTATGAGCTTCAACCAGACAGATTGTTGCCCTGATATCCAGAACCGTTTTATAGAATTCCCCGGTCAAAGTATCCAAAACCTTTTTAGGATGCCCCACGCCCGTCGGCTCTATCAGAATACGCTCTGGATTCGCCTTTTTAATCAATAAATTAAGTGCAATTTGCAAAGGTAAACCGGCAGCACAACAAATACAGCCGCCCGGCACCTCCTTGATAAAAACCCCGTCACCTAAGCCTTTTTGCTCAAGCATAGCGCCATCAATACCAACATCACCAAATTCATTGACCAGAACAGCCCAATTGGCATTTTCAGGCCGGCAGCGCAGCAAATGTAAAATTGCAGTAGTTTTGCCGCTGCCTAAAAAACCGGTGATCAAATTAGTTGGAATTGCCTGAATTTTTTGCGTCATTTATAATGAACCCGTGTTCCTGAAAAATATTTTTAGGATATGCAATAATTAATGCAAAGGCAAATGATGTTCCTGGTATATATAATCTTTTAATTCTTGACGAAACGTTTTCCCCAGTTTGTTTTTTTGACCCACTGCAATAAAATTATGTTTACCACATAAATATTTGTTCGCAATAACAAATAATTGCTCTGCAGTTATATTGTTTATTTTTCTTTTCTGAGCAACAAGATAATCATTCTCTAAGGCATTTTTTAATTGCCGAATTTTATTATTGACCATCTGCCCATTGGTTTGTAACTTAAAAATAATTTCGCCGCTGAGCTGCTGCTTAATTTGCCTAAGTTCCTGCTCATCAATTTTATTGTGACAGAGATAATTAAGATGCTTGTTAATGCCATTTATCGCTGCAATAAGCTTTTTGTGTGCCACCGATGTTTGTATAAAAAAAGGGCTTGAATACCTGCCGGCCAATTGACGTGCTGAAATAAAATAAGCCAGTCCCTGTTTTTCACGCAGATCAGCAAAAAGGCGTGAATTGGGTCCTCCCCCAATCAATGAGGCTATTATTTTCAAGCCCAGCCAGTCAGAAGAAAGTCTGGGCACGGTAACAACACCATATAATAAATCAACCTGTTGAGCCCCTTTACGCTCAATAAAGTCAAAATGTGACTCACTGTTTTTAACCAATAGCTCCAACTGTACTGACTCAGGTATCTCCTGCCTGCTGAAACCAGATTTTTTTTCTGAGTCCTTATTCAATGTTGATGTCCAGTCTGAAAAATAGGCCATTACCAATTTTCTCATGTGTTTTGGTTCAATGTCCCCTGATATTATTATTCTGCTTCTTTGCGGTGTGTATTTTCTCTGATAAAAATCCATTAAGTCTTCTTTACTCAGTTTTTTTATTTCATCACTATTTGCCTGAAGCTGATAATACAAATGCCCGAGTGAGTAATTATTCTGGTAAAACAATAATTTTGCTAAATTTGAACCTGCAGATTGAGTGAGTTTATTTTCTAATAATTGTTGTTCAACAACCTTCCTGAGAGCATCACTGTCTGGCTTTATATAGGCCAGTTGTTGTGCCAGCAAGTCCAGAGCAAATTCCAGATCCTGAGGTAAAATTTCAGCTGAAAGAACCGAGTACTGAGCATTTTGCCAATAGTTTATCGGTTTTCCCAAGAAGCTCACCCGCTTTTGAAAATCAGATTTGGGGTACTTTTTTGTCCCCTGTTTCAATAATTTCAAAACTAATGGCGACAGTTGTTCATCTTTTGCATTGAATTGGTATTTTCCAGCCTCAACAATTACGGCGATACTGACACCGGGTAAATTATTGCGCGGTAAATAATGGCTTATCAGACCATTTTTTAGAGTAAACTGGCGAAATTGCTTATCCGGGAAAGCTGATTCTTCAGACTCAATTTCAACTTCATTCACAGATTCCGGCAGAAATTGGAGGCTATTATAAGGCTTTAAATAAATAAATTTTGTTTCTGATACCGGTACTTTTAACGAACCGGAAATTTCCGGGGCAACATTCTCTGAAGCCATAACCGGGGCGGGTTCACGTCTTAAATTATGACTACAGCTTAACAGTAAGAAACAAAAAAATAGATAGAAAATAGAATATTGCCTGTTTTTTAAATATTTAAAATTCATAAAAATTGTTGTTCTATTGTTTTACTAAAACTCCGGGGTAAAATTTCCATCAGCCATTTAACAAAGCGTATTCCCGGCCCGGGAACAATTTCCAATGCCAGCCAGTCTTCATTAAAATACTGGCGGGCAACCTGTTTTATTTGCCTATTATCCACTGCCTGATAGGCATTAAGGGCAGATATTGCCTGTTCAGGATTGTTGAAAAATAAAACACCATCACCAATAAGTTCAGACATTTGTCGATTATTTGACATTTTTTGTAAAATCATCAACTGCCGGTGTTTTTTTGCACTGCATAACTCCGCTGCTGAAACACCGTTGCGGCGTACCTGTTCAATTTCATTTCTTACAACGGCCTGAATCTGTGAAAAACTGGCATAGCTGTGAGGAACCATCCCCATGGCCGTAATTCCGGCCTGTTCAAATGTCAGTGGAAAGCCAATGCTTGCAAAAATCAGTTCCTGTTCATCTTTTAACTGCCGCTTTAATCTGGAGGCATCATGATTCAGTAAAATATCAGCCAGCAACTCCACTGCATAAAAATCTGAATTCTTCTTTCCCGGTGTATGCCAGCCCAGCGCATACAAAGGAAATGGGGCCAGAGGATCAAAATGACTCTCTGATTTGCCTGATTTTTTTGAAAAGCCTGATAATATTGAAGTATTTTTGTTAGTGCCTTCCTGAATAAGTACCTGAGATTTATCCCAGGCATAAGATTGAACTGCCGCATCAGTACGATTCTTTATATTAGAAAAATAAAATTCTATTTTACTTATCGCCACTTCCGGACGAATATCACCAACAAGAACCAGAATCGCATTTTCAGGCTGATAATACTGATTAAAAAAGCGCTGTACCTGCTTCACTGTCGCATTCTTTATTTCTTTTTCGGTACCGATAATTAAATGATCATAATCCGTACCCTGCCACGCAGAAATCATGAATTCACTGGCCGTTTTAAAATAAGGTACATTATCAATGCGTAACAATTATTCTTCCAGAACTGCCTGGCGCTGATTCTCCAGATTAGTTTCGTTAATTATCAAGTTTTGTAAGCGTTCTGCTTCTAACCATAAAACCCGATCCAGAAAGTTTATTGGCGCTTCTGTCCAGTAGTCAGTTCTGTCATAGTCCGTGGCAGCATTAACCTGACCGCCAATTTGTCTGACAGCAGCAAAATGTCCGCCATCAGGTACATTTTTTGAACCTTTAAACATCATATGTTCAAACAGATGAGCATAACCGCTTTCGCCCGGCAGCTCATCAGCAGCACCGATATCAAAAACCATTCGTAAGGCAAAAACAGGTAATTGGTGGTTTTCTAAAATATAAAGTCTGAGACCATTTTTTAATTGTCGATGATAGATTTTAGACTTGTTTAGTTTTTTTATTTGAGCAGCTGTTAATAAACCACAGTTTGAAAAATCATTAGATTGTTCATGGCTTTGAGAAAGGCTCTGAGCACCAACATTAGAAATAATGAATAAAAATAAACTCATTAGCATCAGGACAAAATAAAAATTACATTTTATCTTCATTGATAAATTCCCTAATTCAATTTATTGCTTGTTTAACAGCCATCTTCTTGTTAATTTCAAATAGTCAGGGTCATGAAATAATAAATTTTCCACGTCCCTTAGCCCACAAACCTGAGTTATTATGCTAATTACATGTTTTTAGGTATAATAGCCGAAAAAAGCATTCCAGTTTATATTGGCTTATATTTTATTATCTAATACGCCATACTTTAGGGTTAATTATTTTTTATTATGTTTAAAAAATCAGTATTTATTTTCTTTTTAATAGCTCCGCTGACAGGCTTTACCCTAGGACTCGGTAATATCACGGTTTTTTCAAAATTAAACCAACCATTGAAAGTCCAGATTGAGCTGATTAACTCAAAATCAACCCGCCTTGACAACATCATGGTAAAAAATGCCAGTCTGAATACCTATAGACGTGCCAACCTGCCAAGACCCGATACATTTAATCAGGTCCGTTTTAAAACAAAAAAAATAACCAATGGTTCAATCATTGTTGAATTAACCACAAAACGCCCGGTCAGAGAGCCCTTCATCACTTTTATCGCTGATCTAAAATGGCGTACAGGTCATATTAATCGCGAATACACTTTTTTGCTTGATCCGGCAGAATTCATTCAAAAACAAATTTATACCAGCAAGTCAAAAAAAAAGACTGCGGCAAAAAAAACATCTGTATTATCTACGCCTCGAAAAGTAAACCATCGTAAAATTGATTATAGTAATGTTATAGCCAAGCATATCGATGGCGATACCTATAAAACCAAACACGCAGATACCCTCTGGGGAATTGCCAAAAGAGTAAAACCCAATAAAAATGTAACAAGCTATCAGACAATGCAAGCCCTGTTTGCATTAAACCCCGAGGCTTTTATCAACAATAATATTGATTTATTAAAGCAAGGGCAAACACTCAAAATTCCAACACAAAATGAAATACGACAAATAAATGGTAAAGCGCCATTAAAAGCATCTTCTGTTCAGGCAAACAAAAGCTCACCATCTTCCCAATCAACTTTAAGTAAACAACAAAAAACCAGTCAGGTTGCTGAATCCCCTGCTGACACAAATATTCAGAAAAACTTAGCAACAACTAAAACAATCACTCATAGGGAAGTTGTAGAAAACCAAGCTCAGTTAAAAATCATCCCCCCCACTGAAGAATTATTAAATGCACCGGTTACCAGTAAAGAAGATCTTATCTTAATCAATAGAGCCTTACAAAACTCCATCACCACCATAAAATCATTAAAAAATGAAAATGATGTCCTGAGCAGGCAAATTAAGACTCTGAGCGAAAAACTGAACAGTCTGGACAGTGATAACCTGAGCTTAAATGATAAAATTTCAGACATTACTATACAACTGAATCAGCAACAAAATTCCCCAACGAACTCAACTCAACTACAAACGAAGCAAACAAGCGGTCAAAAATCAGGTGACGGCAATACTCAAATTACTGATGCTACAAAAGCAGCACAACAGTCTGATGACAACACTTTAGCCATTGATTCTCAATTAACAGCATCAGAGCAACCCGAATCTTTTGTTCAGAAGCTATTAAACAGCCCTGCCATCACTATTATTTTGGCTATTTTTACCATTATTATTCTTGTCGCTGCTCTGTTTACTATTCAAAACCAAAACAAAAAAAGAAAGCAAAGAAAACAACATGCTTATACACCCTATCCAGTGAATGACAATGCCAGAACGCCACATTCTTTCCCATCAGAAGTCATGCAT
>DAOVUK010000519.1 GCA_030632625.1 Gammaproteobacteria bacterium | reverse complement strand
CTCTCTCAAATTACCCCCTCATTCCATTGATGCTGAGCAATCCATTCTCGGTGGTTTGTTGATCAACAACGACTCCTGGGATCATATTGTCAGTATTGTTAATGAAGATGATTTTTATCGCCGGGATCACCGGATAATTTTCAAATCAATACGCGATCAGATAGAAGAGGGCAAGCCCTGTGATGTGGTGACCTTGTCAGAACGTCTGGAAACTCATAATGAGATAGATGATGCCGGCGGCCTGGCTTATCTTGGCAGTCTGGTGAATAACACCCCCAGTGCTTCAAATATACGAGCCTATTCCGAGATTGTGCGTGAACGCTCGGTGCTGAGAAAACTGATCCAGATAGGCAATGAAATTGCCGACAGTGCCTTTAATCCTGAAGGGCGCAAGAGTGATGATATTCTTGAAGCCGCTGAAAAAACTGTTTTTGAAATTGCCGATAAAGGCGCGAATTCCGGTAAGGATTTCAAAGGCATGACGGAACTGTTGAAAAAAACAGTGGATAAAATTGATGAGCTTTATCAAAATGGCGGCACCTTTACGGGAATTCCCTCTGGATTTACTGACTTTGATAAAATGACCTCTGGCCTGCAGCCTGCCGATCTGGTGATTATTGCCGGGCGTCCATCAATGGGCAAATGTCTGGCAGCAGATTCAAATATTGTTCTTCAGGATGGCAGTGTTCAGACTATCAAACACCTGTATCAAAACAAAGAAGCACATTTGCTGACTCTGACCAATGACTGGAAAATTCAGGCGGCCAGAGCAGGAGCTTTTGTTGATGATGGCAGAAAACCTGTATTTAGAGTGACTACTCGTTTAGGTCGTGTCATTGAAACGACAGCAACTCACCCCTTTTTAACACCATCAGGCTGGAAGCCTTTATCTGAAATTTCTGAGCAAACCCGCATGGCTGTACCAAGAACAATGCCCGTTTTTGGTAAAAAGCCGATACGTGCCTGTGAGGTGAAATTGTTAGCCTATTTACTGGGTGATGGCTCTCTTACGCAAAGTTCCCCGCGTTTTACCAATGTTAACCCAGAAATTCAGCAGGATTTTATGGCCTGTGTTGATGACTTTGGCGGGCTGAAGGCCACTTTAAAAAATTATCTGCATCGAGCGCCTGGTATCGATGTCTCAGCGGATATGCAGGTGATTAAAAAAAATCGACTGAACTTTACACAAACACTCTGTGCTCTGATTGATAATGTCGGGCTTAATCATCGTGAATTTGCCTTAGCTCTGGAAGTGCCGCCTTCCAGTGTTAGCTACCGGACACAGGGAAAAACTGTGCCGCAGAGTCCCGTAGTTGATAAACTCTGCAAATTCTTTAAAGTGACAAAAGAAAAACTAATACCCAATGGTCTGGCATTAACCTCAAAAAACAGTGCCAACAGCCTGACCTTGTGGCTGGATGAATTGGGCGTCCGGGGTAAAAATGCGCATACTAAAACCATCCCGGATGTTGTTTTTACATTACCTAAAGAGCAAATGAGTATATTTATTAATCGCTTATTTGCCACAGATGGCTGGGCAACACTGTTGAGCAGCGGACAGTCACAATTAGGTTATGGCAGTGTCAGTGAAAAACTGATTCGTCAGTTACAACATTTGCTGCTTCGCTTTGGTGTGCTAGCTAAGATACGTTATCGAAAAACCAGTCTGAATCAAAAAAACTTTCAGGCATGGCAATTGGATATTACTGATACTGAATCAATAAAACTATTTTCTGAAGAGATTGGTATTTTTGCTAAGGGAGAAGCTATAAAAACAATACAGGCAGCACTTGAAGAACGGGCCTATAAAACAAATTACGATACCATACCCATTGAATTTTGGGATGATATAAAACGAATCAAAGGCGATGAATCGTGGTCTGGTCTTGCACGTCGAGCTGGTATTGTCGGCTCATCTAATATTCATGCAGGCAAGCGGGCTCTGTCTCGTCCTCGTTTAGCTCAACTGGCTGAGGCATTAGACAACCAATGGCTAAAACAATTAGCAGATAGTGATGTGTATTGGGATGAAATTGTCAGCATCGAATCGCTTGGGCTGAAACAGGTCTATGACTTGACAATTCCGGTTACACACAATATTTGTGCTAATGATATTTGTGTGCATAATACGACCTTCGCGATGAATCTGGCTGAAAATGCGGCTATTGATGCCGGTGTT
>DAOVUK010000071.1 GCA_030632625.1 Gammaproteobacteria bacterium | reverse complement strand
TTAACCGCAATTTAATGATTTGTATAAAAATACAAAATTTGTAGTGCCAACCGACCACTTTTTAAAAACTCAAGCTATTGATTTATTGGGATAGTGCCTATAAAAGTCACGAAGATGGGCTAAGGTCGGATGGAATATATTCATGCCCTATTGATTTTAAATATGTGTTGAGTTCAGCCCGTGACCATTCAGAAAGTGGCCGGTTAATATTAAAATCAATATAAACACGATTTTCTTTCTCAAGCTTTAGAAGTCTTGATTTAATGTTCATTTTGTTTATCCAATGCTTTGATTCCTGTTAGTCTCCTGCTATATCAGGTTATCAGTAATGAACTTAGTTTAAATAAGCTGTTTTAGAAAAAATCTCAGTGTACTGATCAATGAATTGGTTTTTTATATCAACATCAAAATTAGGATGATAGTCGTTGCATTCAGAAAATTGTTTAATTGACGATACATCAATCTTTAATTCTTTACATACTGCCTCTAGTGCTACATCCATAGAACTTATTTTTTTTATAAATAGTCGGGCTGTCTCATCAAAACTTTTATCATCTAAAGAAAGTGCTATTAATACACTTAACTGGCAAAGCGTTTTCCAATAAGCTATCCCATAACACCCAGATAGATTAATAAGCCCAGTCATCCGTTGCTGATAGTTTAGGTGCGGTATTGAGTATGTCCGCATCTCAACGTAATCAAGTATCAAATCAACTTCATTTTCATCTTTTCTGATAGCAGCTTCAAATAACAACGCGGATTGTTCCTGCGGTGTTAGCTTACTATAGAGTTTATTAACCTGCTGTTGTTTCATTATCTGGCCTCCAGTTGCTTTTCAAGCCTGGTTAATCGTTTACTTATTTCTTCCAATTCGACTAATTTCGACTGGTCAGTCAAAGCCCTAATTAGCTGCGTCCCTATATCGGGTGGAATATTTCCTGTCATTGCCGCATCGACTACATTACTGCCTGTGTCAGGTAAAGTTTCGCCTACAGGAATGTTTATGGGTAATGCTTGAGGTTTTAAAGAGGGGACGGTTTTATCCAGTAAAATTTTAGCCGCCTGTATATCGCCATCCTTAGCCTGTTTGACTAACACTTTGATAATGTCGTTCGCTTCTGTTTCAATTGCCTTTCTAAGCTTTGCGCTTGCTTTTTTACCAGATTCTCTTCCTTTACTGTTACCGCTCACACCTTTTTTAAAAGTGCCGTCACAATTACGTTCAGTCATCCTGCATACCGCCTGCTTTAACAGGACAGGAAATAGTATCAAAGTGTTCTAATGGTTGTTTCTTTGCTTTAGTCATTTTAATGTCTCCCGACATAAGAGGGGGTTGTTTAGTGATAATCGTTTTTTATGTGCTTATAGATTTCCAGTTTCATTTCTGTTGATTTGTTTTTGGCTTTTGATGTTATCCCTAAATTCAGCATTGACACCTTAATTATTTGAGATAATTTGGTATTGTTTTTGGGATTGCAGCCAACCAATTCAGCTATTGCTTTATTAAGTGCAGTAGTGCCGTCATAGTCATTGTTACCGTGTAGACATGGTCTTTAATAGAGGGAAATAACAAATCTATATTATAAAGGAATCGATTGTGTCTGAATGTTTATTGTTCCTGCAAAAGTTTTGTATGGGCCACAATTCTAAGTACGCCTGTTATTGCTATAGCAATGTCAATGAATAAGTCCAGATGGGCACACTGGGCACAATTTATTTTAACAACTCCCGTCGTTTTTGGTACAGGAAGGCAGTTTTTTACTAAAGCCTGGCTATTGGCTAAACAAAAAGCCGCTAATATGGATACTTTGATCGCATTAGGTGTTGGTTCTGCTTATGGGTATAGCTTGCCTGTAATATATAGGCGTAGAGGTCATATGTATTTTGAGGCAGCGGCAGCGATTATTACTTTTGTGTTGCTAGGGCGTTATCTTGAAGAAAGAGCCAGAGGGAAAGCCGGAGAAGCAATTCGTAAACTAGTTGATCTGCAACCACAAACTGCCACTTTGCTACGCGATGGTGAAGAAATACTGATTGATGTCGATGATATTACTTTAGAGGATATTCTACTGGTTAGGCCTGGTGAAAAAATACCAACTGACGCTGAGGTTATTTTTGGTATTTCCACGGTTGATGAGGCCATGGTAACGGGTGAAAGTATGCCTGTAGTTAAGGAGGTGGGGCATAAAGTAATCGGAGGATGTGTTAATGGTAATGGGGTATTGCATATTAAGGCGACAGCCATAGGTATGGATACTGTATTGGCGGGTATAGTGCACATGGTTGATCAGGCACAAGCGACAAAATTACCTATTCAGAAACATGTCGATAAAATTTCAGCTGTTTTTGTGCCGGCGGTGATGGCGATTTCAGGGTTGACCTTTGCGAGCTGGATGCTGGTAGGTGCTCCTTTTGCGACTGCTTTTGGCAGTGCTGTCACTGTAATGTTGATTGCATGTCCATGTGCTTTAGGGTTGGCAACGCCGGCAGCTATTATGGTTGGAACTGGACAAGCTGCAAAGAAGGGGGTTTATATACGAAATGGTGAAAGCCTGGAAGTGGCCACTAAGTTAAATGCTATTGTTTTTGATAAAACGGGAACGATAACAGAGGGAAAGCCTAAAGTGACTGATTTTTTCAAAAAATCACGACTTGGGAAGGATAAGATTATTGCTCTGGCAGCATCAGCCGAAAACAATTCAGAACACTTTTTGGCAAAAGCAATTGTTGAATATGCTAATGAACAATCAATTGATCAGATGGAATGTAGCCATTTTTATAGTCGAACTGGGCGTGGAATAGAAGCAGAAATTGAAGGAAAAAAAATACTAATAGGTAACAAGTTTTGGATGGATGACCATGCTATAAGCGTTGAGGGATTAATGAACGAAGCAGGTCACTTTGCGGAGCAGGGTAAAACACCTGTATATATGGCAGTTAATGGAAAAGGGGCGGCAGTTTTTGGTATAGCAGACAAACCAAGGCAGGAAGCTAGGAATGCGATTGCACGGTTACATCATTTAGGTATTGAAACATTAATGGTGACAGGTGATACAGAAAAAACAGCAAATTATGTTGCCGCAAAAGTGGGTATTGAACAAGTCATAGCAAATGCCAAGCCGGATGAAAAGCTTGAAATAATAAGGCAGTTACAGGCTGAAGGTAAGCAAGTTGGTATGATTGGTGATGGTATTAATGACGCTCCTGCTTTGGCAGCAGCTAATGTAGGTTTTGCAATAGGTAGTGGTACAGACATTGCAATTGAATCAGCTGATTTGACTTTAGTGCAAGGGGATATCTCCAAAGTGACAGAAACGATAGAATTAAGCACTGATACAATCAATGTTATTAAGCAGAATCTGTTTTGGGCCTTTGGTTATAACACGATTGCTATTCCAGTGGCGGCTTTAGGAAAGTTGAACCCCATGGTGGCATCGGCAGCAATGGCTTTAAGTTCGGTATCAGTTATTGTTAATTCATTGAGGCTTAGTAAAAAGTAAGGATATTTGATGGATCATTCTATGCACCAAATGGCTGCGGCCACTGGATTTGATTACACATTGGCTTTTATTGCAGGTTTTTTGGGTAGTGGACACTGTTTGGGAATGTGCGGAGCTTTAGTCTCCGGCTATTTTATGAATGTAGGTGAGAAAAAGTCTTATTTACCTTATTTTGCATATCAGTTAACTCGAATATTTATTTATGTGCTGATAGGGCTATTAGCTGCATCATTAGGTGTAGTGTTGGTATCAGGCGGCCTGTTTGGAAAATTTCAAAGTATTTTGCAAATGGTCATTGGGTCGATTGTGGTTATTTTGGCACTTGGTATTTTGGGGTTAATTCCATGGCAAGGTTCAGTCAAGTTACTACCGATGGACTTATTGCGTAAAGGCTATGCCAAAGCCAGGACTAAAGGTCCGGTTGTTGGAGCAATGATAGCCGGATTTTTGAATGGGCTGATGCCTTGTCCATTAACTTTTGCTATGTATGTAGAGGCAACATCGGCTACAACTATCTGGGAAGGTGGATCATTAATGCTGGCATTTGGTGCAGGGACATTGCCAACCATGTTATTTATTAGTGTGGCATTTGGCAAAATGGGAGCAGGGCTTCGAGGCTTAATGCTGAAAGCCGCTGCAGTGATTATGATTTTTATGGGCTTAAATACCATTCATAAAGGATTAACTTTTTATGTGGAAGAAGACTTTAAGCACCGTACATTTTTACATTTTTTAAAAGAAAAAATTGATGATGCAATTTTATTATTGAATCAGTTGATCGAATTTATCAATGTAATGATGAGCAATATTCAGGGTATGTAATGCAACAGGCTGATTCGGTAGTATTAGCAAATGCAGCTCAACAACTAGAGTCATCAAGTTTGGCAACATCAATTAGTCATATAATTGGTATGCCTATAGAAAAGGCAATGACAGCATTACCCGGACATTGGTCAAATATCGTTTCACGAATTACCAAAAAAGCCTTGGAAAAGGCATTGGATGCTGCACTTTATTCTCTTAAAAGAAAACCCGGTAAACCAAAAAACAAAATTCACAAATTATTCGTTGGAGTCAGTGGCGCTGTAGGTGGGTCGTTCGGCATTGCAGCTTTGGCAGTTGAATTACCGGTCTCAGCAACCATCATGCTACGTTCTATTGCCGATATTGCTAGAAGTTATGGGGAAGATCTGGAAGAACTTGATAGTAAAATGGCTTGTTTAACTGTTTTTGCTTTGAGTGGTGGGGGTTCTGCAAAAACTTCTGAGTCGGCAGATACCAGTTATTATGCGGTACGGTCATTTTTAACTAAGGCTCTGGGTGACACGACAAATCATATTGCAGTGCATGGTTTTTCCAAAGAGGGTGCCCCTGTCCTGGTTAAATTAATCAATGCTGTTTCGGCACGATTTTCTATTCCGGTTTCGGGAAAGCTGGCTGCTCAAAGTTTACCAGTTGTAGGGGCGGTCAGTGGTGCATCAGTGAATTGGCTGTTTATTCGGCATTATCAAAAAATGGCAAAAGCACATTTTTCGATTCGTGCTCTGGAAAGAAAATATGGTGATAAGGTGGTGGAAGATTTGTATAAGGATATCGTTAAATATAATCGTAAACATAATTCCAGGGATTGGGGGGTAGCAGAAATTGCTTGATGAATTTTTGAATCCAGTATTTGTTAAATAGATCACAGGGCTATGTAACAATGTCGAAAAAAAGAGTTTTAATTGTTGGTGGTGTTGCTGGAGGGGCAAGTTGTGCAGCTCGGGTCCGTCGATTATATGAAGAATGTGAGATTGTCATCTATGAGATGGGCCCCTATGTGTCTTTTGCTAATTGTGGATTACCTTACTTTATTGGCGACGTCATTGTAGAAGAAGATAAATTGCTGGTTGCAACCCCTGCATTGTTTGAAAGCCGGTTTAATATTCGTGTTTGTACTGATACTCAGGTTTTGTCTATAGATAAAGAAAATCAGTCTATTACAGTTCGTGATTTAAAAACTGATGTTCAACGCCTTGAGCATTATGATGCATTAGTCCTATCGACAGGCTCACAGTCAGTTTGGCCTGATATAGCAGGTCTTGATTTACCTGGAGTACATGTCTTAAGAACCATTCCCGATAGTCGACAGATTCGCTCGGAATTAAAAAATATTCAGCGTGCTGTTGTCATGGGTGCGGGGTATTTAGGTTTGGAGTTGGCTGAAAATCTGATAAAACGTGATGTACAGGTTACCGTATTGCAATATTCTGAACAGGTTATGTCTAGTCTGGATCAAGAAATGGCAACTTATGTTGCTAAGCACCTAATGAAACATGGAATAGATTTAAGGTTGAGCTGCAAGACTACGGAAATTGCACAAAACAAAGATGGATCGTTACAAATAATGCTTGAATCTGGCGAGCAAGTGACTGTGGATGCAGTTATGATTTCTGTTGGAGTAAAACCGCGTGCAGAGTTGGCTATACAGGCTGGTCTGGATATAGGTGCGTATGGAGGTATTCGAGTAAATGAATACCTTCAAACCAGTGATCCTAGTATTTGGGCAGTAGGAGATGTGGTTGAAGTTAAAAATATCATCACCGATGAATGGCAGTTATTTCCTATGGCGGGGCCTGCAAATAAGCAAGGACGATTAGCTGCAACTGACATCGTTAGAAAAAAAATGAGCACTATTCCTTCTGTGCCTTATCGTGGAATTCAAGGTACGACCGTATGCGGCGTGTTTGGATTGACAGTCGCTACCACAGGTGTAAATGAAAAAATACTTAAAAACTGTACCTCTATTGAGTACGAAAAAGTGTATTTGCATCCCAGTAATCATGTCGGTTATTACCCGGGCGCTAGCCCCATTCATATCAAGTTACTTTATGATGCCCGAAATGGCAAAATTCTTGGTGCGCAAGCATTGGGGGAGTCTGGTGTAGCAAGAAGAATTGATGTGATTGCTGCATTTCTGCAAATGGGTGGAACAGTCTATGATTTAGAAGAAGCTGAGTTGTGTTATGCGCCTCAATTTGGAGCTACTAAAGACCCTGTTAACCTGGCGGGTATGATAGCAGCCAATCATTTACGTGGTAATCACCCTTTGGCCAAGTGGGAGCAATTGGTAGAATCCCATGCCCAGGTAACAGAAGAGCAAGATGATATTATTCAGATGTTGTCATTAATTATGGATGACCCTTTTGCTCAGGCTCAACTTGTTGATGTACGTACTGAAGCGGAATTTCAGCGTAAGCATATTCCTCAGGTTGTTAATATACCCTTGGATTCTTTGCGGGAACGTTTGCATGAATTGTCTCAGGAACGAGAAATATGGGTAGTGTGTGGTGTGGGGCAAAGAGCGTATAACGCAACACGCATACTACAGCAGCATGGTTTTCAAGTGCGTAATCTATCAGGCGGAATGCAAACTTATGCTGCCTATGAGGATTAGCGTTTAATAGTTTTAAAAAAACCTGTTAGATTTTAAAAAGAAGAATAGATAAGTAAAGTTTTATTATATGTCTCAAATTCATGAATTTAGTCAGTTTACCATTGCACATCAATTAAAACGCCGAATCAGAATTATTGCTCCAAGTTTATTTCGAGATAAGGAACGTGCTTATATTTTACAAATTCTACTATTAAAAAGAGAGGCGATTGAGCAGGTAAGGATTGTTACGGAAATAAATTCTGTCACTATTCTATTTAACCCTGAACAATTTCCAAAAGTAAATTTGCTTAATTTATTGGAGATTGTACTAGCCAATTTTTCTCAAAAACCACGAGAAAGTATAAAAAAGATTGCTAAACAGGAGGTGCGACGAGATGGTCTGCAACAGGATGTGGTTTTTGGAATTGGCGGAATGAGTTGTGCCTCCTGCGCCTTGTTTTTGGAAATGGTGTTGTCCAGGGAAAAGGATAATACGCATGTCAATATTAACTACATGTCAGAAATTGGGACGGTTAGTGGTTATTTAAGTAAGGCAGAGATTTTTAAAATAATTGAGGATAATGGTTATCAAGCCTATTCAATTGATACTTTAGCCGAGCGGAAGTTATTGTTGGAGCACGAGAAAAAACATTTGCTGACGACTAAAAAACGATTGATTCTGATTTCATTGCTTGGCATCCCTGCAATGATTACGGGTTTACTTTCCGCTAGGAGTAGGCAATTAAGATTGTTGCAAGCTGGATTAAGTTTAGTTGTTATTCTTGTTGGTGGAGGAGACATCTTTAAAAAAGCATGGCTTCAAGCTAGGCAGAAAACATTAAAAATGGATAGCCTGATTGCAATAGGAGCGGGTTCTGCTTTTGTGATGAGTGTTCCATCCATGTTTAATTTGCGACGACATAGCTATTTTGATGCCGCCACAGCTATTATTGGGTTCGTGCAGTTGGGGCGTTATCTTGAAGAGTTAGCAAAAAACAAGATGGTGCATGAGGTTGAAGCGTTGGTAAATATGCAGCCACAAATGGCCACTTTGCTACAAGGTGAAAATGAAATTCTAATTGCTACAGAGAAAATACAAGTTGATGATGTCCTGTTGGTTAGACCAGGAGAACGAATTCCAGTTGATGGCATTGTTATCAGTGGACTTTCCAGTGTAGATGAGTCGATAATCACCGGTTCAAATATGCCAGGCATTAAAGAACAAGGGCAGCAGTTATTTGATGGCAGTATTAATGGCAGCGGTGTTTTGAGGATGAAGGCTACTGCAATTGGTAAGAATACAATGCTAGCAAGTCTGGTGCATATGATTGACCAGACCCAGAGTTCAAAGATGCAGCTACAAAATACAGTTGACCTCGTATCTTCTCATTTGATGTCATCCGTTATGTTTCTATCGGCAGTGACATTTGGAGGCTGGCTGGCCAGAGGAGTGGGGGTTGCTCATGCATTTGCTAATGCAGTCTCTGTATTGTTAATTTCATGTCCTTGTGCATTGGGTCTGGCTGCACCGGCCGCTACTAGCGTAGGTTCGGGGCAGGCTGCCAGGCGAAAAGTCTATATACGCAATGGTAATGCATCAGAATTCATGGCATCAATTGATACTATGATCTTTGATAAGACGGGAACGCTTACAGAAGGGCATGCCAAAGTATCTGATTTTATGAATATTTCAGCATTGGATGATAGTTATGTGGTCCAGCTTGCTGCTTCCGTTGAATTTAACTCAGAGCACTTATTTGGCAAAGCCATAGTCAAATATGCAAAAGCAAAGGGATTGACACTCTTTAAGTCATCTAAATTTTATTCTATTCCAGATCAGGGGGTGCGATCCCAAGTTGATGGGCATGAAGTTTTGTTGGGTAATAAACATTGGGTAAATGAACAAAAGATTGATTTGACTATGCTGAAAGAAACAGCAGATCAATGGGCATTGCATGGATGTACATTAATTTATATGGTAGTTGATAACAAAGTACTTGCCCTGTTTGCTTTGCAGGACCATATCAGGGAAGGGGTAGGGCAGCTAATTGATATTTTGCGTGCACAGGACATAGAAACATTGATGGTAACAGGTGATACGGAGGCAGCAAGCAGGCCTATAGCAGAGTTGGCGGGAATTGATACGGTTACTGTTCAGGCTAGTCCGGCAAAAAAAATACAAATTATTCGAGATTTGCAGGCAAAGGGCAGGGTAGTTGCTATGGTAGGAGATGGGATTAATGATGCCCCGGCATTGGCTGCGGCAAATGTTGGTTTAGTAATTGGTAATGCAGCAGGTATAGCAATAGAAGCTGCTGATTTTGTTATTATTGATGGTGATATATCTAAAGTAGCTGAAATACTCGACCTTAGTAAGCAGACTTTTGCTGTAGTAAAGCAAAATCTGTTTTGGGCGTTTGGCTATAATGCCATAGCTATACCTTTTGCAATGGGGGGGAAATTAAATCCAACTATTTCATCAGCGGCAATGGCCTTGAGTTCGTTATCAGTAATAGCCAATTCGCTACGACTTCGTAAAAAATAGGGGGCTCTTTGTATTATGAATGAAAACTGCATAATAAAGCAACAGGAGTTAACAGCCATCATATCGACTGTTAATCACTAGGTCGGCGGTTCGAGCCCGTCCGGGGGAGCCATACAAAACAAAGCCTTAGCAGAAATGCTAGGGCTTTTTTTATGTCTGCGGGGCACTCATGGGGCACTTCAAAGCAACAAAGCGCCACAAGCTACAACAATCAAACTCGTATTATCCGGTCTAAACATTCCTAAAGTTTAAGCTGTTAATATCAAGTTTCTGACTGGCTCTTGTCAGCCAAAAGCGGGCTTTCTAAAAAATTAGTTATGGAATAGTGTAGTCAATATTGATTGCTCAGACCGGGACAAATCAGTATTATTTATTTTAGTCCGGTTTGAAGTTTTTTTATGTTCTATGGATAGTGGAAAAAACTAAATCCTCCAGAAAATAAATAATTTCTAATTCATCTTTATTCCCCCCAAAATCAGTCAGCGAAGGCAGGTTTTTCATAAAAAAATTCTGAAAATGTGCCATTTCAATGATCGTAGAAGCTAGTGATTTTGGGTATTTGTAGTTTGAATTACATTCTAAAATCATATTTCCGATAACCGCACAAAGGTCTTTGTAGGGCTTAAATAGCTGATCTTTGTTATCTTCGGATACATTTCTGGTCAAATAGGTTTTGGAACCTTCTGTAATAATGATTTGATGAAGGATATTTTCATTA
>DAOVUK010000489.1 GCA_030632625.1 Gammaproteobacteria bacterium | reverse complement strand
GCCGACCCAGATGACTGCGCCGATTAAATGAAGTGTAAATGCAACAGAATAACTCATAGAAAAGCCTCAATAATAAATAAAGCTTATTATAACAGGATTATTTCATCTTCTAATAAGAAATATATCGTCATCTCTGCTGATTAAAAGCTCAGGGAGAAAAAGTTTTATTGAGCCAGTGGGAGATATAAATGACCAGTTCATCATCCAGACCATTATAAAAGTGGTTGGCACCAATGGTTTCAACTTGTCTGTATTTTTTATTGCCGGCTTTATTTGCGGCTGTTTTTCGGGCTTTAGCGGAGCGAAGAACTTTATCAAGATCCCTGCTGCCATAGAGATCTAATAGCGGTATCTTTATTTTTTCGATCATGACCGGACTGTTGAATGGTGCTGAATTGCCGGAAGAGGGGGTGCCGATGATCACTGCGGCACCCACCAGAGGAACGCCGTCTGAATCGACTGAAGCTACTTTAAGCTGTAGAAAATTGAGCGCCATCAGGGTGCCGAAGCTATGAGAAATCAGAATGATACGTTTATAGGACTTTGCTTTTAAAAAACTAATGGCGGCCTCTATCCGGGGTACGGAAGATTCAATGACCTTTTTGAGACTGTCATCATCCTTTTGCTCAGGGAAAGCCAGAGGCAGTTGAATTGACAGCGTTGCCCAGCCTTTATCGGGCAATTCTGAGCGCAGAGGATTAATAATGTCACCCCAGTCAGGATGTGCGCCGCTACCATGCATAAGCACTACAGCACCTTTAGGGGAAGATGTTGTATGCGGGGTATAAATGCTGAAAAAGGTATTGTCAGTACTTTTGCCGGCATGACCGCCCGACTCCATACTCGATAATAAAGGGAGATCCACAGGTTCACCAATGACAATATTATCTCGTAACTGTTCAGCCCAGCGCTTTTCACTGTCTGTATTGGCAGCAAAAACCTCAACAGAGATGAGGCTGATAAGGCTGGCTATCGATACCAAAAACTTATTTTTAGAGCTAAATAAAGGATTAAATGCTGAAATATTCATAGTTATCGTTTAAAATACTCGTTTGTTTTCTGATATGGGCATAAATTCGCTTTGGTAATCGTTTACTTGCGGAATTTTCTCATCGTTTAATAACAGTTTAATAATTTTATGGAGATTTGTCATGGCAAAGTCTTTAATTGCACCATCTATTTTATCTGCTGATTTCGCTCGTCTGGGTGAAGAGTGTGTCAACGTTCTGGACAGCGGTGCTGATGTTATCCACTTTGATGTCATGGACAACCATTATGTACCTGTTTTGACTATTGGTCCGATGATTTGTGAAGCATTGAGAAATCATGGTATCAAACAGGAAATTGATGTTCATTTAATGGTCAAACCTGTTGACGTGATTATACCTGAGTTTGCTAAAGCAGGTGCAAGCTATATTACTTTCCACCCTGAAGCATCTGAGCACATTGATCGCAGTTTGTCATTAATTCGTGAATCAGGCTGTAAATCTGGCCTGGTTTTTAATCCGGCAACACCTTTATCTGTGCTCAAGCACGTGATGGATAAGGTTGATGTGATACTGCTAATGTCAGTTAACCCCGGTTTTGGCGGTCAGAGCTTTATTCCAGAGACTCTGAATAAATTACGTGAAGCACGTAAACTGATTGACGACAGTGGTTATGATATCCGTTTAGAGATTGATGGCGGTGTTAAAGTCAATAACATAGCTGAAATTGCTGAAGCGGGCGCTGATATGTTTGTTGCCGGTTCTGCAATTTTTAACACCGATGATTATAAAGCGACCATTGATCAGATGCGTGCTGAACTTGCTAAAGTGGGTAAATAGAGTTGAGTATGATTAAAAAGCCAAAAATGGTGCTGATTGATGTCGATGGTACACTGGTTGACAGTGTACCTGATCTTGCTTTTTGTGTTGATGAAATGCTCAAAGCAGTTGATATGGCACCACATGGTGAAGCTGAAGTACGCCACTGGGTTGGTAATGGTGTCGAGCGTCTGGTGCGTCGTGCCTTGATCGGCCAGTTAGACGGTGAGCCGGATGAGGCGCTGTTTGATAAGGCGTATCCTATCTTTTTGGATTTATATAAGGACAATACATCAAAACGCAGTTGTCTTTATCCAGGTGTTAAAGAGGGTATTGATTATCTTCAGGAAGCCGGATATAAGTTGGGCTGTGTGACTAATAAGGCAGAAGCCTTTACCCATCCATTATTAAAAGATCTGGGTATATTTGATTATTTTGAATCGATTGTCAGTGGTGATTCACTGGAAAAGAAAAAGCCTGATCCCATGCCATTACTGTATTCAGCCGAGAAACTGGGTGTTTCAGCAGAAGACTCTTTAATGCTGGGCGATTCAATCAGTGATGTCAAAGCAGCACGTGCTGCTGGTTTTCAAATTATCTGCATGAGTTATGGATATAACCATGGTGTGGATATTAGAGAGTCGAATCCTGATGTGGTTATTGACTCCATGGCTGAATTGAAAGACTTGCTTTAGAAAGCAACACTTCTTATTAGACAAAGAACATGCAATTACTCAATAAAAAACAAATGAAAGAACGATGGTTGTGCTAGTGGCACATTAGTTAGTGCCCATCCGTAAATTGGCAGTTTTAGGCGAATGAATTCGCCCCTACAGAGAAAATCATGTATTTATTAATATCTTATAAATGCGAAAAAT
>DAOVUK010000149.1 GCA_030632625.1 Gammaproteobacteria bacterium | reverse complement strand
CCACGGGATCACCCTGCCACAGCCAGATGCGCCGTTGTTTTAGTTCATCTAATGAATGAATGGGTTTTTTAGAGAAAAAATGGATGCTGCCGATTTCCGGCCAGCCCAGTAATTCAAAACCTTTATAACGGAAGCCTGCTTCAATTTCGGGCATGAGTCGCTCACGAACATAATCCGATTCGTCGGTATTCTGGAATAAAAAAGGCATTTCAAGTACCCGGGCAGATGAATAAATACGGCCAATACCATAACCGGTAAAAAAAGCACCCTGTAATTGCCTGCTGCGAATTTTACGTAATACATCGGGTTCATCACCCATAACACCGCCGGGGTAAATCTTAAATTTCAGGCGGCCACTGCTTTTTTGGTAGACCTCATCAGCCCAGCGATCAATTTCTTTCATCCAGGCCGTATCAGGCGGCACCAGAGTGGCAAATTTAAAAGTATATTGTTCTTTGGCACTGGCACTGGATGTCAGCAGCAGGCCAAAGAACAGAACACAGGATAAGGCAGAGATATGAAGTAAATTTCGACTCTGTCTGGCAGTGCAGAATAGTGCATAGAAAGTGAGACAGAAACTGGGTAATTGTTTTAAAACCATTGCTCTTCCTTGTTGAGTAGTAGGGAAGCCTTATATTTGGATATTTGGTTGATTAAAGCCTGTTCAGGATAAAGCGATTCACTGGCCTGATTAATCCGGGTTAATAAATCATGGAAAGCCTGCTGATTAAATCGCTGGCGTTCCAGATATTGTGCCTGCAAAAGTTTCACCACCAGCAGCTTATTCTGATTTGCCTTGTCAGCCAGTAAAAAGTGTTGTTCTGATAACTTGTAATTGCCGCCCAGCATGGGCGATTTACTGCCATAATAAACACCAAAGAAAATATGAGCACCACTCATATAATAATGTTCATCCAGCTCAAGCACACGCTGCATCAGCATGACGGCTTTAGGCAGCTGAGCAAGGTTACGCGCTTTATCCCGATTTAAATCAATGGATTTTGCCCAGCATGATGCTGCCCAGAATAAGGCCGGCACGCTATCTTCATCCAGTTTATTGATGCTTTGCTGTAAGGTTTCAAGTTCGCCATTAAGCAGCTGTTCGGTCAGACCATGTGCTGATAAGACCTGCTTTGCATGGTGATAGCATTTTTCATAGAGTCTGGCGGCACGCGCTGGATTGCCCGGTTCAATAAAACCGTCTTCTATGAAACCAAATGCATAGCCGTAATAAGCCTGAGCCGCATAAAGCCGCAACTGCTCATTATTCGGATCATTAATCAGCATCCCCTCGATCAGACTGATGTTGGCCGGCAGTGCTGTAGCCGCAATCCCCAGATCAGTTTGTTCATTCATTGCGGTAATGCCGCCTTCAATCATTGGCATGGAAGCACGAACGGTCAGTTGTGCCATAGAGCAGGCACCAAGTTGAGTGATCACACAGACAATAAAGCCGATTTTCAGATATTTTTTCATAAAGATTCGGGGTTTATATATTTAGAGTTATTGGAGTCGATAATTAATGTATGTATATCAGAAATTGTGAAAGTATAAAAAAAGAGTTTTTGTATTAAGAAATTAATTCTATATTAGTGAAAACTAATAATAAACATCTGTTTTTAAACTAAATTACTGTTTCAAGGATATGAAAGTCTGCCTGACTTTGCAATATATTTTTTCTATTTTAAAGCAGGCAAATAGAGGATAAGTTTTTTTTCGGACAATTTTCTGAGATATTGGCATAAAAATGAGTCTGGAGTCAGGGGTATATGTTTGTAAGTTGTAAGTTGTAAGTTGTAAGTCAAAGGCAATTGTGAAGTCTCTTATTTCACTTTATTTTTTTCTTCAATCCATTTACTCATAAAATACTGGCTGCGATACAGATTGTGGCGCAGTATCTGACCATAAAAATTATTTTTTCTGTGCTCAGATAAAGTATTCATTAATTTATGTAAACTTTTTATAAAAGTATCGGCATGCCGGCTGGCATTGAACTGCTGTTGAATTATCCGGTAACCATTTTGACTGCTTGTTTGCCAAAGTGATGCATCCTGATATAAATCAGCGGCATAATGAGCAATCTGCTGTTCGTACTGCTGGCCATTATTGCTGCTCCTGTCAGCCACCAGACCTCCCCAGGGGAGGTTATCCGCCATACCCTCCTGGCCAATCTCTGTTGTCACACAAGGTGTTCCGGCAATAAAACCATCGGCAATTTTTCCTTTTATCCCGGCACCAAAGCGTAATGGGGCCAGATTAACCCGGTATTTACCCAGCGTCTCGATAGCATTCTGAGCGCGACCTTTGATAATAAAACCTTTTTCCGGCTGATGCAGCTGCCATACTTTTTCTGAGGGGTAGGCACCATAAACATGCAGTTGAGCCTGAGCTAATTGCTTTCTGATCTGCGGCCAGATAGATTGATAACACCAGAGTACAGCATCCCAGTTCGGCGCATGAAGGAAGTTGCCTATCATGACAAAATGCTGCCGTTCCTCAAATGAGCGGAGGCTGCTGTTTTCTTCAGCTATTGTGTTATCGAAGTCGAGCATAAAGGGGCAATAATGTAACAGCTCAGGGGAAACTTTAAATTGCTCAATCAATAACTGCATTTCATAAGTTGAAATGACCAGACTGAGATCACAACGTAAAATGGCGGCAATTTCACGGACAGCATCCTCACTATATAAATTAATTTCCCGTCCGCTTTTTAAGGATTCGTGCCGTGCTCTGCGCAGAAAATGTAAGTCCTGGGTATCGAGAATATTGATTGCATCAGGACAGTGCTGATGCACACGCGGGGCAAATTGCTCCTCGGTAATAAAGCGGTCATAAAAAACCACATCTGGTTTTAAGTTCTGAATAAACTGATCAAATGAGCTGTCATTGAGTTGAATTGGATGGCTGATGATCCCTAAATGATCCAGATCGGCACAAAATTCAGTTTTCTCGGCAGCACTGGCAAAGTGGAGCTGCCAATGAGTTTGCTTAAGGATGGCTTCAAGCAGAGCAAGAGTACGATAACCTGCCGCGGAGGACGTTGGTTCCGGCCAGAGATGGCCGATAAAAAGAATGACTTTAGATTTCATTTATTTAATTTTTCAAGCACTTTTTCCGGCAGAGCTGTCAATGGGAATAATACCTTCCAGATGGCTGGCAATAATGCTTTTGGCCTGCTTAATAAAGGCGCTAATATAGGCCTGATTCTGATCTTCTGTGCGAATGGCGGCATACAATACACCCCAACAACCTTTTTCACCCAAAGGCAGGGCTGCGATGCCATATTGCTGCAGCACTTTTTTATTTAATACCCAGCAGGGTAAAGCGGCAACACCGCGATTGCTGGCAATCAACTGTAAGGTCATGGCATTCACCTGAGAATGTCGAACCAGACTGGGTTCAACGCCGGCAGGTGTTAAAAATCGGGTAAATATATCCAGTCGTTCCCGTTCGACAGGATAGGTGATCAAGGTGTCATCATACATGTCTTCAGCAAAAATGCTGGCTTCAGAGGCCAGAGGATGCTGTCTGGAAACCGCTAATAGTATTTGATAATTAAATAGGGGAATGTAGGTGACTTCATCACTATTGCGGATATCAGAAGTAATGATTAAATCGGTGTTGGCGCGCAGCAGGGATTCTGTCGGATTTAAGTCAAAACCAGTTAATAAATCCAGTTCTACATCAGGCCAGTCCAGACGATATTGATCTAATGTCGGCATCAGCCAGTCAAAACAACTATGACACTCCACGCCAATGCGCAGACTGCCGCTATTACCCGTTTTAATGCGGGATAATTGCTGCTCAGTTTGTTTCACCTGAGGCAATACCTTGTCGGCCAGCTCAAGCAGTTTTTGTCCTGCCGGGGTAAAGCGCATAGGACGGGTTTTTCTCACCAGTACCGGCGTACCCAGATAATCTTCCAGAACCTTAAGCTGGTGAGATAATGCCGACTGCGACAGATTAAGCTGTTCTGCTGTCGCCACCAGACTGCCAGTCTCTTTTAGACCAACCAGAGTTTTAAGATGACGAATTTCCAAATCCATACAGAGGCACCTTCTGTTATAAAGGAGTGGTGTTACAGTATAAAGGCCCATTTTAGCGCATTTCTGCCCTGGAGTAGAGCCTGAATGTCATTAAAATGGCTGACAGACTTAGTCCGCTTAATAAACCAATCCAAAAACCTTTAGCACCCATTGCATCGGTGATAATATCGGTTAAAGCCAGGGTGTATCCCAGAGGGAAGCCAATAAGCCAATAGGCAATAATCGACAGGAACATTGGAATTGTGGTGTCTTTCAAGCCCCGCAAAGCCCCTGCTGAGCACAGCTGAATACCATCTGAAAACTGATAGAATGCGGTAAAAATCATCAAACTACTGGCTAATTCGAGTACTTCAGTATTGCTTGTGTATAAGGCGGCAATATCAGCAGCAAAATTAACAATAAGCAGAGCGGCAATGATAGAAATGCTCAGACTGATTAAATAGCCTGCCTTGATAGTATCATGCGCCTGCTGATATTGATGAGCACCTGTTTGCTGTCCTACCTGAATGGTCAGGCTGATGGATAAACTCAGTGGTAAAATAAAAATCAGCGAAGAGAAGCTCAGGGCAATTTGATGTGATGCTACAGTTATCACCCCCATAGAGGCCAGAAACAGGGCGATAATGGAAAAAATACTGCCCTCCACAAAAAAGCTGATGCCGATGGGAATACCCAGCTTTAACAATGCTTTTAATTCACCCAAATGAGGTGTCAGATCAGATTGAAAGAGTTTGATATGAGCATATTTGTTACTTTTAAAGAGGTAAAAAAATAAACACAGCAACATCACCCAATGGGTAATTGTAGTTGCCCAGCCTGCGCCGACACCACCCAGTGCCGGCGCACCAAAATGTCCGAAGATCAAAATATAATTGGCAATAATATTCACCAGCAGGCCCAGAAACCCAGTGAGCATCACGGGTATGATATTGGCCATGCCCTCATTGAGATAACGCAGGATGAAAAAGCCGACGATGGCCGGCATTCCCCAGGCTATCGCCTGTAAATAACCCGTTGCAATCGGTAGAATGGGTGCTTTAACCTCCATAAAGACAAATAAGTCATGGACAGAGAATAATGCAGCAAAACCCAGCAGACTGAGCAAGATTCCAATCCATAGTGACTGCCGAATGCTATGACCAATTCGGGCATACTGCTTTGCCCCGCAAAAGTGTGCCACCGTGGGAGTAATGGCCGTTAAAATCCCTCCGATCAGTAAAATCAATGGTATCCAGATACTGGAGCCCACAGCAACTGCGGCCAGATCGACAGCACTGGCATGACCTGACATCACCGTGTCAACAACACCCATGGCCATCTGGCTGAATTGAGCGGCAATAACGGGAGCTGCCAGAGTTAATAACTGCAGTAATTGTTTCTTCACAATAGTCTGTGTCTTTGATTAGAAAGTGTCGTTGTATGTTTATAAGTTTCTATGTTAAAAGCAAGAGATAAAGAGCATAGACCCAGCCATGAAGCTTCAGAACAGACTTTGACTTACAACTTACAAACATAGCAAGCTAATTGTGAAGAACCACAAAAGTGAGTACTCTCACTGTGATTCAATTGATTATTCCAGGTTTATCACAGCAAATAAGTCATTGTAATATAATTAATAATTTTCTATACTTGGACGAGAAATAGTGAAATATTTATTTGCCAATCATAACTTATTGAAAAGCAAGTAAATAAGTTATTGAATGTAAAACGCATAAGCATTGCACGTGAAATTATGACAATAATATCGTTGTTATTTTGATAAATATTAAATATTAAAACGCTAATGCCGGATAGGTAAGTTATCAGTTGTTAGCGCATGGCAGGAGATTAAACCATGTCAAACCAGAACTTAACTCAGGGCTCTGATAAAGGGATTGATCAGGATATTGATCAGCTGGAAACACAGGAGTGGCTGGATGCTCTTGAAAGTGTACTGGAAATTGAAGGTCCCGAACGCGCTCATTTCTTACTTGAGCAGATGATTGAAAAAGTCCGACGCTCGGGCGTTAATCTGCCTCATTCATCCAATACCGCATATGTGAATACTATTCCGACCCATCTTGAGCAGTCAATTCCGGGTGATGTCGCAATAGAAGCAAGAATTCGTTCTCTTATCCGCTGGAATGCGGCTGCCATGGTGGTTAAAGCCAATCGCAAATCCACTGAGCTGGGTGGCCATATTGCCAGTTTTGCCTCGGCAGCAACTTTATATGATGTCGGATTTAACCATTTCTTCCGTGCGCCGACACATGAACATGGCGGTGATATGGTGTTGTTTCAGGGACATTCAGCGCCGGGCATGTATGCCCGCGCCTTTTTAGAAGGGCGGCTGGATGAAGCAAAACTGGACAGGTTCCGTCAGGAAGTTGATGGTGACGGCCTGTCTTCTTATCCTCATCCCTGGTTAATGCCGGACTTCTGGCAGTTTCCTACCGTCTCAATGGGCCTGGGTCCTATTCAATCTATTTATCAGGCTCGTTTTATGCACTATATGCATGATCGTGGCCTGTCGTCTACCCGAGGTCGAAAAATCTGGACCTTTATTGGTGATGGTGAAACTGATGAGCCGGAAACTCTGGGTGCTATTTCACTGGCTTCCCGTGAAAAACTGGATAATTTGATCTGGGTAATCAATTGTAATCTACAACGTCTTGACGGCCCTGTGCGTGGTAATGGCAAGATCGTCCAGGAACTGGAAGCGGTGTTCCGTGGCGTGGGCTGGAAGGTTATCAAGGTCATGTGGGGCAGTTACTGGGACCCATTGCTGGCTAAAGATAAAGACGGTTTACTCAAGCGCCGTATGATGGAATGTGTGGATGGTGATTTCCAGAACTACAAATCAAAAGATGGCGCTTATGTACGAGAACACTTTTTTGGCAAATACCCTGAATTAAAAGCCATGGTTGCCAATATGTCCGATGCGGACGTCTGGCGTCTGAATCGTGGTGGTCATGATCCGCATAAAGTTTATGCAGCTTATAAAGAAGCGGCTGATACGGTTGGTCAGCCAGTGGTTATTCTGGCGCATACCGTAAAAGGTTATGGTATGGGCGCTGCGGGCGAAGGCCAGATGCGTTCACATTCTCAGAAAAAACTGGATGCAGAAGAAATGATTGCTTATAAAAATCGTTTCAATATACCTATCACTGATGATCAGGCAGCTAAGGCGGATTATTACCATCCAGGTAAAGATAGTGATGAATATAAATATATGATGGCTAAACGTGAAGCACTGGGTGGTGTTATGCCGGTGCGTAAT
>DAOVUK010000340.1 GCA_030632625.1 Gammaproteobacteria bacterium | reverse complement strand
AGCCCCATTTAACCGCTAAGAGTATTCCCGTGAAACCCTCAATACAAAATAAACTTGAAACACTTTCTGAACGTTATGAAGAAATCGCAATCCTGCTTTCTCAACAGGAGGTGATGGCCGATCAGAACAAGTTCCGGGATCTCTCCAAAGAATACGCTGAATTACGTCCGCTGGTTGATTGTTTCAGCCAGTATCAGCAAGCCATAGAAACCATTGAATCCGCAACCGAGATGCTCGGAGACAGTGATCCCGAAATAAAAGAAATGGCTGAAGAAGAACTCAGTGAGGGTAAACAACAGCAAGAGAGTTTATCGCTCGAATTACAGAGGATGCTGTTACCCAAAGATCCCAATGATGCCAATAATATTTATCTGGAAATTCGTGCAGGGACTGGTGGCGATGAAGCCGCTATTTTTTCCGGTGATCTGTTTAAAATGTACTGCCGATATGCAGAAACTCAACACTGGGTTATTGAAATTATGTCCGAAAATACCGGTGATCATGGCGGCTACAAGGAAATTGTTGCCCGCGTGGTTGGCCAGGGTGCATTTTCCAGGCTTAAATTTGAATCCGGCGCTCATCGAGTACAGCGAGTGCCGGAAACTGAATCTCAGGGCCGAGTTCATACCTCAGCCTGTACCGTAGCGATTATTCCTGAAGTGGATGAAGTCGAAGCCATTGAAATTAATGCAAAAGATTTGCGTATTGATACCTTCAGAGCTTCTGGTGCCGGCGGCCAGCACATCAATAAAACGGACTCCGCCATTCGCCTCACCCATATCCCTACAGGGGTCGTGGTAGAATGTCAGGAAGAACGTTCACAACACAAAAATAAAGCCAAAGCCATGTCCATGCTGTCATCACGGATAACCGCTGCTGAACGCGACAAGCAGCAGTCTGAACAGGCGGCAGATCGAAAGCTTCAGGTTGGCAGCGGCGATCGCAGTGAACGCATCAGAACTTATAATTTCCCGCAGGGCCGGGTAACTGATCATCGAATTAATTTGACCTTATACAAGCTCGAAGAAGTCATGAATGGTGATCTGGGCGCTATTATTGATCCGCTGCTGAGCGAATATCAGGCTGAGCTGCTGGCATCTATGGCAGAAGAGTAACACTTCAAAGAGAGTAACAACATGTCTGAGGCGTTACTCACTATTGCTGATATTCTGCAATATGGCACCACCCGGCTCAGTAATAGTGACAGTGCTAAACTTGACTGTGAAATACTCCTGCTCAAGGTCTTAAATGACTTAAACAAACACTCTGAAAAACGCTATACAAAAACCTGGCTGCTGACCTGGCCTGAAAAAGTTCTGAGCAGCAAACAAATTCAGCAATTTGAGCATTATCTCAGCCTGCGTTCACAGGGGATGCCAGTGGCTTATATCACCGGAACAAAAGATTTCTGGTCTTTTACTCTTGAAGTAACACCAGACACCTTGATACCCCGCCCTGAAACGGAACTTCTGGTGGAATGCGCTCTGCAAAAAATTGCTCTGAGCAAAGAGCAAAATATTCTGGACTTAGGTACCGGCAGTGGTGCCATTGCACTGGCAATTGCTTCAGAACGGAGCAATGCAAAGGTTCTGGCAACTGATTTCAGCCTGCAGACGCTTAAGGTTGCAGAAATGAATGCAGTTCAATTAAAGCTGACCAATGTATCTTTTTGCCAGTCCCACTGGTTTAAAAATATTCCTCAACAGCAATTTAATATCATTGTCTCAAACCCTCCCTATATTGCCGGGAATGATCCGCATTTAGACAAAAATGTGAAAAAATATGAACCTTTAACAGCACTGCTCTCTGAGAATAAAGGCTTAGCAGATATCAGGGAAATTATTGAACACAGCCATGCTTATCTAATACCCGGAGGCTGGCTATTATTTGAACATGGATATCAGCAGGCTGACGCAGTACAAGCCTTATTTCAACAATTCAAATTCAGCCAAATCAGCACCTTTAATGATCTCAATCGCCTGCCCAGAGTAACGCTAGGAGCCTGTCCGAGAATAGAGAAATATGAATAAGCTTGAGTCGACACAGATCTGATATTTGGGGATGTCCTATATATTTTAGGGTTATTTTCTATATTCTTATAGCAGTGTTGAGCATAGAATGGTAATTAAGACTTTTTATTCAGGTTTGATACTGTACTTCCAATTCTGTACAGACTATTCTTAAACAAGTATCAGAGCCTTGTTTTAGCAAAAAATAATAATATATCAGATTAAAAATTCTGATTTTGGTGGGACAACCAGGGGGACCAAAATGAGTCTGCAAATTATAAAACACCGGGACATCTACTTCTGCTCGCTGCATGCCAATCCCAACCAGGCGCATTCAGCTGTTTTTATCATTAATGATCTCCACGGAGTGCTATTATCTCATGCGCTTGATCAACAGCACATAAAAATAACCTATGATTTGAATCGGATTACCCTTGAAGAAATTGAAGATATTTTACGTTATGAAGGTTTTCATCTGAATAATTCTATCCTGGCAAAAATAAAGCGCAGTATTGTTTTTTACTGTGAAGAGGCATCACGGGAAAATTCTAAAAACGAACGGCTTATCGAGGAAGTACATGATAAACACACCAGTGATGTTATCTATTTACGCCCCCGAAAGAAAAAGCTTTGTGACTGCAGAGATCACCGGCCTGAGTCCTGGCGACACTATTTGTAAAGAGAAGTAGAGAGAAGGTTATAGAGAGAAGGCTATAGAGAGAAGGGCGAACACATAGGTTCGCCCCTGCGGATAAATCTAACCCTGTAGGGGCAGACCTATGTGTCTGCCCTAGTTCTTGCCCTAGCTCTTGCCCTAATAACCCTTGGTATTTTTTTCTACCCAGCGATTCTCGCCGTCATTGAGTTGTTCTTTTTTCCAGAACGGTGCTTTTGATTTCAAATCTTCCATAATTTCCCGGCAGGCTTCAAAGGCCTGCTTACGATGCGCCGTCCAGACCGCAACCAGAACAATCGGGTCATTGGGTTTAATTGCTCCTACCCGATGAACCACCAGACTCTCCATAAGCTGATATTCGCCCGTTGCCTGCAGGCATATATTTTCTAAATGCCTTTCTGTCATCCCGGGATAATGTTCTAAAAACATTTCAGATACATTATCTCCTTCATTGAAGTCACGCATAGTACCAACAAAAACGGCTGTTGCACCATACTGACCATCCAGTTTTGTCATGTTCTTCTGATACTCACTTAAAACCTTCCAGGGATCAAAAGGTGCTGAATCAATAACAATATTCATTGCTAACCTCCAGTTACTGGTGGAAAAAATGCCACTTCATCACCATTTTTGACCTGAGTCTGAGCATCAACATAGCCCATATTGACTGCAATCAACACGTTAGCTGAACGCTCTTTACCCGCAGCGCAATAGTTCCAGATATCATCAACACTGTTGATAGCCTGTTCTTTAAGAATCTCATCACTAATGTCGCGATCATCACCCATCAGATCTCTCATACTGGCAAAAAATTTGACATGAATACCCATATTTACCTCACAATTTATTGATAAATAATAATAATTATACGATACTTTGGATATTTAAACCTAGAATAATAACTATAAGTCATATGAATAAACTAACACATTTTAATACTCAGGGTGAGGCTCACATGGTTGATGTGGGCGCAAAAGATATTACTCATCGCCGTGCCGTCACTGCAGGTGAAATCACCATGCTGCAGGACACTCTGGCACTCATTTCTGCAGGCACACATAAAAAAGGGGATGTATTGGGTATTGCTCGAATTGCCGGTATTATGGCAGCAAAGCAAACGTCGAATCTTATCCCCTTATGCCACCCCCTTGCTCTGACTCATGTTGATCTGCAACTTAAAATAATTGCAGCTGAAAATAAAGTGACCTGCCTGTGTACAGTAGAGACTGACGGGAAAACAGGCGTTGAAATGGAAGCATTAACAGCAACTCAGATTGCCCTGTTGACAATTTATGATATGTGCAAAGCAGTGGATCGTGGTATGGTTATGGGCAATGTACGCCTTCTGGAAAAAGAAGGTGGCAAGTCAGGCCATTGGATAAGCGATTAGCAGAAGGATGAGTTGTAGATGATAAAAAACAAATCCGCGGATAAAATTGATATCAGCGTTCATTTTTTGGCTGAAGACTCTCATTTTTTAGCTGAAGACTCTCATTTTTTGGCTGAAGACTCTCATTTTTTAGCTGAAGGCTCATATATCAAAGCTGAAGGCTATTATCTCAAATATGGATAAAAGAACCATATTATGTGAGAAAAACTCTCGCTCAAAAAAAGAAGCCCGGCTTGAAGATCATGGGCATTCTGCATGGCTGTATCTGACCAAACCAGATAGTCCCGTGGTGGTTGCCGACTGCTGGATTTATAATCGCATCAAAGCCCCCCTGGAGTCT
>DAOVUK010000295.1 GCA_030632625.1 Gammaproteobacteria bacterium | reverse complement strand
CATCAGGGCAATTGCCGTGATAGATAACTGTAATAGGGTGTTGAAAATGAGTCTTCATGGGGTGAATTAATGTAACCAGTGCCAGCGGCAAATAAAAGTGTTAGAAAAGGATTTAGATATGTCAGGCTAACAATAAATGGTGTCAATATTTTTTACACAACTCTAAAGCAGAGCATAAAGACTTTTGTGTCATTATTCAAGCTTAGGGCTATGGATATATGCGAGGGATAAGTCACTTATTTTATCAGCATGGTGATATCTTTTTCATAAGGATGATGGCTTTTACCATAGACTTTCATAATGCGTTTGACATAATTTTGAGTCTCTTTGTAGGGGGGAATGCCTTTATAACGCTCGACAGCATTTTCACCGGCATTGTAACCTGCGAGTGTTAAGGCAACATTACCCTGATAGCGTTTCAGCAGCCAGACAAGATAATGTATACCCCCTTTGATATTTTGTTCAGGAGTCCAGATATTCTTTACGCCAAAGCGCTTTGCTGTTCCCGGCATTAACTGCATCAGGCCAATGGCACCCTTATGCGAGCGGGCTTTAATATTAAAGTTTGACTCCTGCTGGATCAAAGCCAGAACCAGTCGAGGTTCCATGTTATAACCCGGTGCAATATCATTGACAATTTTCACCACTTTTTGACAGGATTTCGAACACTTTTTTGTTTCCCAATAGGGGGTCGGCAGTACGATGCAGACAGTCTTTTTTGTTTGTAAATTTTCATCCAGTCGGGATAACATTTGCCGGGAATACTGGTCACCGGATTTAGCTGCAGCTGAAAACCAGCGAACTGCCAGTGCCTCATCTTTTTCAATGCCGCGGGCGTTAAGAAACATCCAGGCCAAATTCCTTTGGGCATCAATTGAGCCCTTTACTGCTGCTTTGCAGTACCATTTGACGGCTTTTTCAGGGTTTTTAGTGATGCCTTCGCCATGTTCATATGCTGTCGCCAGTTCAACCTGTGCAGTTAAATCACCTTGCTTTGCCTGATGAGTAATTTGGATAATAGGATCTTCATAGCTAGTCTGAGCAGTGATTGCGGCTGGCGCGGCGCGGCATAGTGAAGAAAATAACAGAGCACAGAACATCAGCAGCAGAAAATAACTGAATTGAACAGACTGACCTGAATGAGTGGTATTGTTTTTTAATATCATTTTTTATAATAATAGCAGCATTATTTTGCTGAGTTTTGTTGTTCAATAATAATCGCACAGCTTAACAATTAAGCAACATATTGATAAACTTGTATTGAATAAACTTATATTTTATAAAGACAAGCAATAATTATACCTTGTTTTTATTATTATTCAAAAACAGATGCTTATGCTTTTTTTGTATCATTAACCTTTGGTTCAGATTAGATTGTGTAAAATAAGTTGACAGAAAATGGAAATAGAAAATAATAAGCTGCTGATGTCTGATCCGCAGCTGATGCTGAAACTGGCCCGCTATAAAATGCCCTTTGGCAAGTACAGAGATCGCTTACTGATTGATTTGCCGGAGCCTTATGTGATCTGGTTTGCCAATAAAGGTTTCCCGAAAGGAGAACTGGGGAAATTGCTGGCAATCGTTCTGGAAATTAAGATTAATGGTCTGGAATACCTTTTTCAGCCATTGAAAGAAAAATAGTTACTATAAAAAGGAAGTTCAACTACATGAAACATTTGTTTATTATTCCGATAGCATTGCTGATGCTCTCTATGACGGCCTGTACCACCAGTCCGACGGGACGCAGTCAGTTTCTGCTGGTCTCTCCGGAACAGGCAATATCCGCTTCTAAAGAGGCTTATCTGCATACTATCAAACCACTGGATGACAAAGGCAAAGTGGATAATGATCCGGCGGTGACCAGGCGTGTTAAATTAATCACCGGGCGGCTGATCAGTCAGGCCATCAAACAATATCCGCATACCCGAAACTGGGGATGGAGTATTAAAGTGATTGATGATCCGGAAGTGGTCAATGCCTGGTGTATGGCGGGTGGAAAAATGGCTATTTATACCGGCTTGCTTAATAAGGTCAAACCAACAGATGATGAACTTGCTCAGGTGCTGGGTCATGAAATTGCCCATGCACTGGCCAATCATACGGCAGAAAAAATGTCTGTGTCCATGGCCTCGCAAATCGGTATAGTCGCTTTATCCGTTGCTGTTAGTGACACAGATTATGGTGCTGCCGCATTAACCGGTGCTGCTCTGGCAGCAACCATGGCTATAGAGTTGCCGAACAGCCGGACAGCAGAACGGGAAGCCGATCAGATGGGGATTGAGCTGGCAGCCAAAGCAGGATATAACCCCAATGCAGCCGCCACTTTATGGGAAAAAATGGCTAAAGCGGGTGGTGCAAATCCTCCGGAATTTCTCAGTACTCACCCGTCTCCAGGTAATCGCCAGAGTACCTTACGAAGACTGGCTCCCCAAATGATGCCTTATTACCGGCAAAAAATTATACGTCCGGTTTATCCTTTGTAGAATTTAGAAATTCTATGAATGGGAAAAAGGTTGGTTAGCCGCAGATAAAGCCATTAAAGAAGAAAATAATTGATGAAATTCAATTTTTTCTTGACTGAATGACTCAGGGCGTGAAGCTGTGATTTAATGTGTTTAAATATCTACAACTTGAGTTCTACATTATAGAATCAATAATTTGTTAATATTTCTTCCGAATTAATCATCTGTACTATCTAGTTCACAATAGCGATAATGTGCTATTCGTAAAGTATTTGCCTTTTCATCTTTGCCTTGTTTTTCATAAACTTCAGCCTGTTCTAACCAGCTCAAGGATGACTCTTCATCAAGTACATGTTCTTCTATTAATTTAATAATTTTTTCTTCACTCTTTGAGTTCTGGATTTGTTCTAAAATAGACATAGACTTACTCCTTAAGATGTTTAGCTAAACAAAATAACAGGATTCATTTAAAGTATAGTATTATAAAATATGAATAACAAACATAGAAAAACCTTGCAAGCCATTTTCTGGCAAATTTGTAGTTAGAGTAAATTCTTCTCTACATGGCGAAATAGCTGAGGCTGCCGTTCACTCTGGTAAGAGTTTAAATCAATGGGTTTCTGATACACTTGAGCAAGTAATTCATGCCCATTGAACAAACACACAACAAGAAGTTGCTCATGGAAAATTTCGTCTTTGGCTGAAAAATGCCAAAGACGAAATTCCCAGAGAACTTAACGTTATTCCTTTATTACTCTACTACAATAAGTTGTCAGGCAAAGACAGTTTAGAAGCCCCTTTTTTCATTAAGAGATTATTGAGTCAGTTGTTATGAAACAGACATTAAGAGCCTTATTTTCGCCAATCTTAAACATTTTTGAATCGGGTAACGAAGCATTTGTCTACAAATCTTCACATCGGTATATTTTAATTTTTATTGGCTGTGTGTTCTCTGGTTTAGCAATTGCAGTATTCTGGGTTGCACAGGGTAAAGATCCCGGTTATTTCCTGCCCGTGCTGATCTTTGGCGGTATTGGTTTCATCAGTTTTCTGATTGGATTTATCGGTACTGACAGGGCTGTGGCTAAAATATGGGGTACCCGTTAAGGCGGATAATTTTTCATACCCGTGCAGCAAGCACGGGTATGAAAAATGAGAAATGTTTGAACAGACCGTTATTTAACGGTATTAATATCTCTTTGGTAATTAAGACGTTTTGCAGCATCCAGCGTTAATATCTGCATAAAGGCTTTAACTTCACCATTACTGCCCACGGGAGCTCCGGATTGGCCGGAGCTGCCAAACACGGTGGTGGGTACTTTACGTTGGGCAAAAGCCTGAGCCCGGAGTCTTTGAATCTGAATTTCAGCGTCCAGTTTTTGGGCCAGAGCATTATCCGCTTCTAAAATGACCTTGTCATTTTATTAACGTAAGAATGGATTGCTAAGTTTTTCTTCCATTAAACTACCTCCTGGACCATGGCCGGGAACAAATTGATAATCATCCGGCAGGGTAAAAAGCTTGTTTTTAATTGAAGCGATTAAATCCTCATGACTGCCTCTGGGAAAATCAGTGCGGCCAATAGACTGTTTAAACAATACATCACCGACCCAGACGGTTTTTGACGCATGATGAACGATAACAATATGTCCGGGTGTATGTCCCGGAGTATGCAGGATTTCAAAACTTTCTTCGCCTAAAGTCAGTCTGTCTCCCTCATTGAGCCATTGATCCGGTGTGAAATTTTTTACTTGTGCAAAATTAAACATCTCACACTGCTGCTGCAGGATGTCCAGCCAGAAAAAATCATCTTTATGAGGGCCGATAATTTGCGCACCACTGATGGCTGCAAGCTCTTCTGTACCGCCGACATGATCAAGATGACCGTGGGTCAGCCAGATTTGCTGCAAATTCACTTGATTCTCTTTTATCTGTTCCAGCAATAGGGGCACATCACCGCCCGGATCGATAAGAGCCGCCTGATGTGTCTGGTCACACCAGAGCAGCGAGCAGTTTTGTTGATAGGTGGTGACCGGGATAATCTGGTATTTCAGCATATTGGTTTCTTTTACTTATAAAATGGGCCTGATATCATATCTGACTTATTCAGGCTCAGGCTCAGGGTTTAAGTTTAACGTTTTCGTGGTTTGACTCGACTGGTTGCCTGCGCCTGTAAGGGATCGTCAGGCCAGTAGTGTTTTTTGTATTTTCCACGCAGCTCTTTTTTGACATCATTATAGGTGTTTTTCCAGAAGCTCGCCAGATCATGGGTCACCTGCATGGGACGGGATGCAGGTGACAACAGGTGTAACAAAAGAGGGTAGCTGTTTCTTAGTACCGCTGGTGTTGTCTGCAAGCCGAAAAGTTCCTGCAGGCGCACGGCCAGCACAGGGGCGTCCGCTTCACTATAATCAATATGAATTTGTGAACCGCTGGGTACCTGTATTTTTTCGGGAGCCAGTTCATTGAGCAATTG
>DAOVUK010000276.1 GCA_030632625.1 Gammaproteobacteria bacterium | reverse complement strand
TTGCTTTTTTGTTTAATAGTTTGTTTCCCTGGCGGCGTTATCCTGCCAGTCTGGTGAGTTTCAGTAGTGACGGTAATAAGAAAAAACAATCAATTAATAAAACTCATATTGAACAAGCGGTCAAAGATATGGATCTGATCGTTGATGTCACAACGGATGATTTACAGCAGCTTTTTGCCCTGACTTTGCAGCATGCTAATAAGCCGTTATTTGATTCTGAGCAGATAAAGCTGGGGCATTATTACACCAATGGACTGCATGGGCCTGACTGGTCTGTACGACATATCATTGATGAATCTCATGATAAACAAATGGTGATTTATCGTATTGTGGAAGGTCAGGGGCTAAAAAGCTCGGGAAGCTGCAGCCGGGATGAATTCTTCAAGTGGTCGGCGTGGGAAGTTTATCATCACGACTGATATTTTTAATATACAGAGTGATGCCTGTTTTTTTGCATCAAATTCTCTGTTTTAAACTCTTTGTTATATAATGATGGCGGCATCATCAGAATAATAACAGGCAAATGAAACAGTGCAAGATAGGGTGCATATGAAGATAAGAAACTGATACTCAATAAATATCCTATAATCGTCAGAAGTAAAGACAGAGCAATCAATAAAGCGGAAAAATTAATTGTGTTGACCAGCAGCATTGAGCAAAAGCACTTTACAGGCTTCTGCTAAACGATGCAGCATCACCCGTTAATCTGGTAAATCTCGATTTTCAGTACTGGATCGCACCTTTTGCTATTTTACGGCAAAAAAAATCAATTGCGATAGCGATTTTTATTTGATGTGATAGAATCTGTTAAATTCTATTGCATATTCAAGAGGGGATTCGTCACAGCTTTTTATGATGTTTTTTCTAGAATCATGAGTTGTATTCTATAATTAAGGAGAAATTAATGTCATCTGGTTCAATTTTACGTTCAGTTTTAATCTTTATTTCATTAGCGAGCTTTGCTCTGAGCAGTAATGTACAGGCAAAACCTGAACATGGTAAAAAGTTCAAAGACTGGTCTGTTGTTTGTGAAAAAATGCCTTCATCAGGTGAAGAGCTTTGTAATATTTTTCAGAATGTTACTAATGACAAGAAAAAGGTCGTTTTACAGGTGGCTATTGGTTACCGGCCGGGCTCATCGGAAGCACAAGCTTTGTTTACTCTGCCGCTGGGCGTATTATTGCAGCCCGGTATTGAATTCAAAGGTGGAACAGCTGAAGCCGTTCGTATACCCTTTAGTGTGTGTGTAAAAAATGGTTGTGTGGCTATCGTAAAACTGGAGCCTGCAGTGATTAAAGGCATGAAAGCCGGAGATAAAGGCAGTGTTAAATTTGCTGCAGCCCAGAAGCAGATCATTGAAATCCCCGTATCTTTAAACGGCTTTACTGCTGCTTTTAAATCGTTGAAGTAAAAAAAAATCTGACCAGTTACAATCATTTTAAACTGGTCAGATGCCCCAGAGGCAGTGCTGTTCTATCAACAATCTTGCGCATGACAAAGCTGGATTGTACCCCGGTCACCCCTTCAATTCTGGTCAGACGACCCAAGAGAAAATCCTGATAATATTCCATATCAGGGACAATCACTTTTAATAAATAATCAGAACTTTGTCCGGTGATCAGATAGCACTCCAGCACTTCTTCATATTGTCTGACGGTTAATTCAAAGTTTTCAAATCGTTCCGGTGTATGTCTGTCCAGACTGATTTGTATCAGAGCGATGAGTTTTAACTGCAGTTTCTGCTCATTCAGGCGGGCGACATATTTATCAATAAAGCCGGCTTCTTCCAGCTGTTTGACCCGTCTTAAACAGGGAGAGGGAGACAAGCCGATTTTGCTGGACAGCTCCAGATTGCTGATACGGGCATTATTCTGAATTTCATGCAGAATACGTTGATCCATTTTATTTAACTTCATAGTCACAATATAGCATAATATTTCAATATCAGGATAAAAAATAGTTATATATTGCTAGAATGTCTAATTTATTATAAAAATAACAATCTAATGTTAATGGCTTTTTTGTATACTAATAGTCAGTGAATCTATTTATATTTTTTAGAATAAGCCAGGGATCACCGACAATGAATACAGCAAATTCACATTTTAATCATAAAAAATATCAGGCATTTAAACCGGTTGATTTGCCGCAAAGGCATTGGCCGGATAATGTTATTAAGCAGGCACCCAAATGGTGTAGTGTCGATCTGCGAGATGGTAATCAGGCGCTGATTGAGCCATTGTCAGTTGAGCAGAAAATGATTTTGTTTAAATTATTGCTTAAAGTGGGTTTTAAAGAAATTGAAGTGGGTTTTCCATCGGCATCTCAGGCAGATTATGATTTTGTTCGGGAATTGATCAATGGCGGACACATTCCGGATGATGTCACCATTGCCGTTTTGACACCTGCACGAGAGTCATTTATCCGACGTTCTTTCCAGGCATTAAACGGGGCAAAAAGGGCATTAGTCCATCTTTATAATTCAACTTCCAGAATACAAAGAGAGCAGGTTTTCAAACTGGATAAAGCCGGCATCATCAAAATTGCAGTGGATGCAGCCAACGTGATAAAGCAATGTGCAGCAGAGCAGCCCCAAACTCAATGGCGATTCCAATATTCACCGGAAAGTTTTACCGGCACCGAATTAGATTATGCCGTAGAAATCTGTAATGCCGTGAATGATATCTGGCAGCCCACTATTGAAAATCCTGTTATTCTTAATTTGCCGTCGACGGTGGAAATGTCTATGCCGAATGTTTATGCCGATCAAATAGAATGGTTCAGCCGACATATTGCCCATCGTGAAGCGGTTATTATCAGTGTGCACACCCATAACGATCGGGGTTGTGCGATTGCCGCTGCTGAGATGGCCTGTTTAGCAGGAGCACAACGGGTTGAGGGCACATTATTAGGTAATGGTGAGCGCACCGGCAATATGGACATTATTACCATGGCAATGAATTTATACAGTCAGGGCATTGATCCGCAACTGGATTTATCGGATATCCAGATGATCAGCCGACAGGTGAGCGAGTTAATACAGTTGCCGGTGCATCCACGTCATCCTTATATTGGTGAGCTGGTGTTTACTGCTTTTTCCGGCAGTCATCAGGATGCGATTAATAAGTGTATGCAGGCCTATCAGCATGGGGATAAGTGGCAAGTGGCTTATTTGCCCATTGATCCGACTGATTTAGGGCGTTCATATCAGGAGGTGATCCGCATTAATAGTCAGTCTGGAAAGGGTGGTGTTGCTTATATTCTGGAACAGGCATTATCGATACAACTTCCCAGGTGGCTGCAGATTGAATTTAGCCGGTATGTGCAAGACTATGCAGAAAAAATGGCTCATGAGGTCAGTGCGGATGTGATCATTGAACTTTTTCAGGAAAAATATATAAATCACTCTGCTGTTAATTCAGGAAAGGGATGGCAATTAATGTCCTATGAGCTCACTCAGCAGATGAGTCATCAGGAACAGATTTCTGTCAATATTCTGAATGCAGATAAAGAAGTCCAGCTGACGGGGCAGGGTGTGGGCGCATTAGATGCTTTTGTGCAGGCTCTGGGACATTTTTTTAATCGACAGATCAATATTGTTGAATATAACGAACATGCACTGCAGCCCGGTAGTGATGCCCGGGCAATGAGTTTCATTCGCCTGAAGGTTGAAGGATGTTCTTATACGGGCATTGCAGAGCATAAAGATGTGATTAGCGCCACGCTGAGTGCTTTATTAAATGCGATGAATTCAGCCATTCATAGATAGGGTAGAGACGTTGCATGCAACGTCTCTACGTATGCTTACCATCCTACTTCACATCAGGCGCGGCAGGCATTTGCATGCTCGTAAAACCAGCCGGTATCGATACTTTTTCGCTGCTGACGGCATCCATTGAAATACTGCTCAGACGTGTTTCAAGTTTGATGGAACCATCCGGGGCAAAAAGTTTTGTATGCAATGGAATTCCCTGGACATCAGCACTTGCTGTATTGCTTCCCATCATCGTCTGGGCTACTTTCTGCATACGCTTCATGAACGCCTGCATCGCCATAAGGGCTTGTGCATCCTGACCGTTCAAACCCATTTTATCCGCTGCTGTGATGCAAATTTCACTATTTTTAATGCCATCAATATAAGATTCATGCACCGTACATTGAATACCGTTGATAGTTTCAGTGCGTGATGTTTTTTTCTGCTCAACTTTCGCCGGATTTTTCTCTGCTTCAACCCGGGCAAGATGATTATTCATCATTGCTTCAACCTGTTTTTTCTGCTCGGGAGGCATGTCTTTCATTCTATCCATCATGTTTTGACGCATGGCATCCATTTGTTTTTTAGCTTTATTGGCCTGCTCAGCAATGTCATTTTCATCCATGGCCAGATATTTTTTTTGAGCAGCATCAACATGTGTCAGTACCCCGGTTTTGCTATCATACAGACTGTAGTTATTATTTTGATCGGGTGGTGAGAATCGAATTTTACCATCCTTAATCTGCATGCTGTTCATGGATTTTTGGGTGCTGGTGCTTTGCTCATAAACAACGGTTGCATCAGAAAAAACCAGTTGAGAAAATAGAAGAGCGCTTGCCCCGAAAAGAATTCTGCTGGAAAGAGAGCATGCTGATTTGTGTAGTGTATTTTTACGTGATAAATAGGTCATAAATATTATTACCGTTTTCCATGTTATTTAAAAAAATGTAATTACCCGCTGAATAATTACAAAAAAATTAGATTTTAAAAATCAAATGAATTGAGTTATTAATTACAATAAGGATTGTAAACTTTTCTACTGTATTAAACTACCCTGTCATTGCCGCCATCAACGGGCAGCTGTGCTGCAGTGGTTTTAGCAAATAGCGGGCCGCACATTTCTGCCGCCAGTTCGGCAACATCGTGTGAGGTGATTTCTGTGCCGAGCAGGTTGTTGGTTTTATAAGCGTCAATACTCATACCATAATGTTCTGCTCTGGATGCCAGCACTTCAGGTGTCCAGATGGCGGTGTCAAAGACTGCATTGGGATGCAGCGTATTGATGCGAATATTATCTTTACCCCATTCTAAGGCGGCTACTCTGGCCAGTTGCGTTAGTGCTGCTTTGGCTGAGGAATAAGCGGCAGCTCCTATGTAAATCGGTAGTGCTAATCTACGCAAGGTGACATTGAGAGCCAGGTCATCATCGCGTGGCTCGTCAATATGCTTGGGCCTAAGTTTTACAAAAGGCCTGG
>DAOVUK010000394.1 GCA_030632625.1 Gammaproteobacteria bacterium | reverse complement strand
CAGCTATCATTGATATATTCTGCCTCAGGCACGGTCCAGGCTTCAAATTCATTACTGCAAATTCCTTCCGGACGACGGTGTTCACTCACGTATTGCAAGTCAAGCTGTGCACCGCGATGAGTCCAGCGATAACGTGTTTCAAAAATAAAGCACTGGCCATCATCAGAATATTGCTGATAAAAACCAGTACCATCCTCAAGCACTTCTTCAAGTCCGTCTTTAAGCAATTGGCAGCCATCCTGCATAGAATAAGTCTGGTATTTTCCCGCTAATTGATAAGCTGTTGTCAGTATCGGTTTAAATTCAATATCCGCATTTAAAACATTTAACCAGCCTTTACTGACAAAGTCATTCTGATAATCAATAAAGCCTGAAAAACGGGATAACACAGCAATGGTTTCATCAAAATAAATACAGGCCTCTGCCGGCAGGGTTTGCTGATTACCCTGCTGAGAAGCAAGATGAGAGGCAATAACCTGGCGTAATTCTTTCATGGCTCTGGTCAATTCTGTGTAATTTACTGTTTCCTGAAAAAAACCATTAGTGATCATTTTTTCATTTATTAAATTATTGCTCACAACTTCAGCCTGTTTACCGGTATATAACACCAGATGCTGTCCTTTTATGGCAATAAAGATTTCCAGACCTATTGCATCCAGTTCCGGCAGCTTAAGTTTTTGAGGTTTTTCAGCCGGCGTAAGCTGCGCAGCCTGAGGAACAAATGCGGCCATCATCTGCCAGACTTTGAGAGGATTGTCTGCAGATAAACTGATTAATGCTGACAACTCAAACTTCTTTGCTGTCTCTGCATAAGAAGATTTTTTATTTGAAGATTGCCCCTGTGGAGTCTGTTCTGTGTTACTGGCTCTAAAATCCTGCAAGGCAAAACTTATGCCCTGCACTCCATCCACAATACCTGTCACCATAGCCAGCATTAAAGGGTTAAATTCAGCAATATTTTTCTGTATTTCTTTTAATTGCTGACACTGAAAAGTTGTTTCTCTGAATGCTTTTGAAACATATACAAAAAAAGGGGAAATCTGAGACAAATTAACACCCAGGCCAAAAGCCAGTATATTGTCCTGGACACCATGGCGAACATGATCGGGTATAAATCCTCTAAAGCGCTTCAATTCAGTTTTAACATTCTGATTTTTTATTTCCAGCAAAGCCTCAAGATTCATAATAATTCTTTGCTCCTGAACCTGGTATTTTTTATAACCTGCGATGAACAGCGGCATATCCTGTGCCAGCTTCATCACATCTGTTTCACAGTCAGAAGCCTGCAATTGAGCAAAAAACTGATCTTGATCAGCAAACAATTCAACCCAGGGATTCTCTGCGGGTTGAGTCTTACTTGTTGTCTTACTCTTTACTTTACTGTTAGTTTTACTCTTTACTTTAAACAGTGAACGCACTAATTCTTTAAAGTCCAGAAAACTCACTAATAAGGGCAGATATTGATTTTCTTGCTGGATAGTTTTTACTTTTGTTTTAATCGATTGTTCCGGCTGAGTCAGACCAAAAACTAATTGTTTTTGTGACTCACCGACGGTATTACTCAAAAGTGCAATAGTGGCTGTTTTTTGTCCCGCATCAGCACTCTGAATAGAGATAATGAGCTGATGTTTATCTCCCATAGGGTAGGCGCGATATTTAACACTGCCCAGATTTCCTGGTTGATGCTGAAAACCTGATTTCTTTTCTGCCTGATTTATGACATTAAGAAAAGCCTGTTCATCTGCCAATGTTATTTTCAATACCGGGCTGATGCCGATACCATAGAGCACCACTGCAATATTTTGCGGCAGGCCGTAATGTGTTCGTATCACTGCATTACCCTGTACAACAGTTGCTGCTAAATCCAGATATAATTCATATAAAAATGATAATTCCTTACCCAGAGCTTTGCGCTCACTTTGACTCATAGGTATATCAACAGATGGCTTAAAACTAAAAAACGGATAATCATCCATTCTGATTAATTGTGTATTTCCGGAAAAAAATACTGTTTCTGCAGGCACATATTTCAGTAATGGATTGTCCGTTGCCGCTAACGTTTCATTGGCTGTCAATAGGCTTGTCTGCAGCAAGGTAAAGAGCCCTATATAAAAAATAAATCCATAGTTTTTCATATGTTATTCCCTTATAGTAAGGCACTTATCACTATTAACAACTTAACCCACCAGACTCTCAAAGATTTTAAAACCGGCAACATAGGTGCCGATTGCTGAACCGATGGTCGAAAAGAAAAACACCAGTAATGTTCTTGCGACCTTATTTTTCCACCAGCCCGAGACATGGGTGGTATCTTTTCTCAGGTCACTGAAATCACCGACATTTGGTTTTCTTAAATACAGTTCAATAGCAGCAGTCACCATTCCCGCACCGATGGTTGGGTTCAAAGACGTGAGCGGAGCAGCAAAAAAAGCACCGATCACAGTCAATGGATGCCCCTTGGCCAAAGCCGCTCCCAAAGCAGATAATGAGCCATTGATCACTACCCAGTAAATAATCAGCTGCACACCCAGTTCAGTGCTTTTGTTAAAACCAATGGCAAAACCAGTGATTAAAACAGCAACAATTAACCAGGGGATCAGTTTTGGCCAGCGACTTTTCTTTGGCAATGCATCAAGCCGATCAATGGTTTGCTGCGCCTTGCGATGCAATTCTTCCGGCGTCGTAATTTGCTCATCTTTTGCCAGATAGGACTCAATACCTTTTAGATGGCCGGCACCAACCACAGCAAGAATCGATTGATTATCAGAGCTGCTGACGATTTGCTCCAGGCGAGCGGCCATATATTGATCACGCTCATCGATCAAGGGTTCATAAAGTTCTTTGGCTTCTTCTGCAAACTGAGAAAAAGTGGTTTCTAAAATATCACCTTCTTTAAGACGTTCAATTTCTTCTTCTGAGACTTTTTCACTGGAGACAACACTGCCCAGTAAACCGCCAACAATACCCATTTTTTTCCACCAGGGGACATTGCCATACACTCGTTTCAGTGTTGTACCAACTTCACGATCAATCAGATGAATCTCACTGTTCATCTGTTCAGCCTGTTCAATGGCCATACGCATTTCAGCACCCGGTTCAATACCAAATTCATCAGCCATTTTTTGCTGATAGGCCCCCAGAGCAAGCGAAGCAATAACCATCGAAGCCTTACCTTCTTTAAAGACCTGGAACAGATCCATTTTAGCGAGACTATCGGGATCAATCATACTTTTATAACGACTGGGGCAAAGTTCAATAGCCACGCCGTCATATTCACCTGTAGCCAATAATTCATGCACTTTATCAGCACTGGTTTTTGACACATGAGCAGTGCCTAGTACGGTAATTGATTTTCCCGCCAACTGATGGCGAAAAACAGGTTCTTCTTTTGAACTATTGTTTGGCTGAAGGCTCTCAACCTCTGGTGCTGCTTGCTTTTCCACGTTTGTTATTAACCTTTTAGGGTTTGTTAGAAATTTATTTCTTAAAAACCATTATCCCAGCGATTAGGGTTTATTAGAAATTTATTTCTTTTAGTAAATTAAAAATCTTTGATTTTGTTAATGCACTTATCCTTTAGGGCGAAACCATTATCCCAGCGGTTGGGTATTAACTGGTGTGTATTATAATCGGTTCTGGCACAGAAGTTTATTACTTTTTAGATGAAACGAGTGTAGAGAGAAATGTTTATGGGCGACTTTCTATCT
>DAOVUK010000048.1 GCA_030632625.1 Gammaproteobacteria bacterium | reverse complement strand
GGGCAATTTTTTGCTGATCATACAATTTTATCGCAACACTATCCTGCCTATCCTGTAATGCCGGGTAAAGCGTCATAGTCATACCATAACGTTCAACCACCAGCTGTTCCGGCAAAGACTCAAAGTCCCAGCTGGAAATATCCTGACGTTCAATAGAGTTATCAATAGCAGAAAGCCCTGCCATGGATTTTTCCAGTTGCTGCAGTGCTTTTTCACCCCACCGCTGCTGTAAAACAGATAAATTCCGGCCACTGTCCAGCTCATGCCCGTCATTATCAATGATTTTGAAATTCATTTTTAAATGCTCAGGGATCTTCTCGTTAAAAGAAGCATGTGCAAAATCATTACGGGCATCCTGACCCATTTCATATTCAAGTTGATTCACCTGAGTATAAGACAGTCTGGACTTTAAAAAATCAAGCAATTGCTCAAGCAGTTTTCCTTCACGATATTGTTTCTGTTCAAGAAATGCGGTCACCGTATCGGGCACAGGCACAAATTGTTTACGGATCACTTTAGGCAGCGCCCGCAGCAATAGCGTTATTTTCTCTCGAATCAACCCCGGTACCAGCCAGTCAAAAATATCATCATCCAGCTGGTTAATAATCGTCAAAGGAAAAGCAACCGTCACGCCGTCGAGCTCATGCCCCGGTAAAAAATGATATTCAAGCGGCAGTTGTAATTCCCGACTCATAATCGTGGCAGGATATAACTCATCAGAAATATGAGCCGCATCTTTTTTAAGCAAATCCGATTGTTCTAAGTGCAGATAATCCGGCTCATTTTTTTCTACCTGTTTTCGCCATTGCTCAAAAGCTGCCCGGGTATAAATAGGTTCTTGTTTGCCGGAAGGATTATTTTGTATCTGCTTATGCTCAATACGCTGCTGATAAAATTCAAAAATAGCCAGATCATCCACCAGCAAATCTTTACGTCGTGATTTATGTTCCAGATGCTCTAATTCATTAACCAGGGCAAGATTGTATTTTATAAAACGGGGAGTTTTGCGATTTTGATCTTTATATTCCCCCGTCACCAGTGCATCTCTGATAAAAATTTCCTGAGACACTTCAGGATCAATAGGTCCATAATTGACTTTCTTTCGGGCATTAATCACCAGACCATACAGGCTGACCTTACTCCAGGCTGAAACCTGTCCCGTTTTTTCTTCCCAGAAAGGTTCATAATAATGATGTTTCAGCAGATGCTGTGCCTGCTGCTCCAGCCAGACCGGTTCAATAGCAGCGACTGTTCGAGCATAAATTGCTGATGTTTCGACAATTTCCGCAGCCATCAGCCATTTTGGTTTACGTTTATACAGGCGCGAACCGGGAAAAATGCCAAAACGCATATTTCGTGCCCCCAGATAAACATTTTTTTCTTCTTTACTGCCAATATTACCCAGAAATCCGCTCAAAAGAGCCTGATGAATCGATGCATAATCCAGCTTATCTTCATCATCACCTGGCCGCTGTGGATTTAAGCAAGGCAGATCATTAAAGCGAAAACCCAACTCTTTTGCCTGAGTAAACAATTGTTGATAAAGTTCCCGCCATTCGCGCATACGCATAAATGAAAGGAAGTTAGCCTTACAATATTTGCGTAATTTATTTTGCGTCAGATGTTTGCGCTGTGCTTCATAAGTCACCCATAAGTTCAGAAAAGTAAAAAAATCAGAGCGTTTACTGGCATATTGCGCATGTTTTTCATCGGCCGCCTGTTGTTTATCTGAGGGTCGCTCTCTTGGATCCTGGCAACTCAATGCTGAAGCGATAATCAGAACTTCTGACAATACATTTTGCTGCTGACCGGCAATAATGACCCTGCCTATTTTAGGATCCACAGAGAACTTAGCTAAAGATCGACCTATTGCTGTTAACTGACGAGCTGAATTGATGGCACCCAGCTGTTCTAATAAAAGAAAACCATCATTTATTTGCTTTGCTGAAGGTTTTTCCAGAAAGGGAAAATATTTAATATCACCCAGTTTCAGAGACAGCATTTGTAAAATAACCTGAGCCAGATTAGTTCTCAGTAATTCCGGCTCGGTATAACCGGGACGCTGATCATGATCTTGCTCACTATAAAGACGTATGGCAATACCATCACTAACCCGGCCGCAGCGACCACTGCGCTGACGCGCTGATGCCTGGGAAATTTTTTCAATCGGCAGACGCTGGATTTTATGACGCACACTATAACGGCTGATTCGAGCCAGACCCGTATCAATCACATAACGAATACCGGGCACGGTCAGGGAAGTTTCTGCCACATTGGTTGCCAGCACAATTCGCCGACCGCTATGTCCTGAAAAAATTCGACTTTGCTCACCGGGGGACAAGCGTGCATAAAGCGGCAGGATTTCGGTGTGATCGGGATGGTGTTTGCGTAAGGCTTCGGCAGACTCACGAATTTCTCTCCCACCGGACAAAAAAACCAGAATATCCCCTTCAGTCTCCAATGCCAGTTCATCTACTGCCGACACAATACCTGCCACCATATCCCCGTCATCTTCCAGAGAATTGTAGCGGACATCCACAGGATAGGTCCTTCCTGAGACTTCAATCACGGGTGCATTATTAAAAAATTGGGAAAATCGTTCAGTATCAATGGTCGCTGAGGTAATAATGACTTTAAGATCAGGACGCCGAGGCAGTAACTGCTTAATATAACCCAGCAAAAAATCAATGTTCAGACTGCGTTCATGCGCTTCATCAATAATAATCGTATCATAATGATTTAAGAAACGATCAGCCTGAGTCTCAGCCAGCAAAATGCCGTCTGTCATCAGTTTGACATAGGTTTGTTCATGACTTTTATCACTAAAGCGCACCTTAAAACCGACTTTCTTACCCAGAGGGGTATTTAATTCCTGAGCAATACGAGAGGCTACACTTCTGGCCGCCAGACGACGCGGTTGAGTATGTGCAATTTGCCCCATAACGCCCCGCCCAACGGTTAAAGCAATCTTGGGCAACTGAGTGGTTTTTCCTGAACCCGTTTCACCGGCAACCACAATGACCTGATGTTTTGCCAGCAGCTTCTGTATTTCCTGCAGTTTTTTTGAAACCGGTAACTCTTGCGGAAACTCTGGTTCAGGCAAATCCTGTCTGCGTTGTTCAACTTTTGCAATAGACTGCTTAATTTTTTCTTCACAGCGATTCAGAAGTTCATTAAGCTGTTGAATAACCAACGCTTTGTTGTTTTTATTAACAGCATCCTTTTGACTTAATGGCTGTTGATGTTTTTCAGATAATTTTTTTAATAGCCTGAAAGCTTTATCCAATTGTTTTTTTAATGGATAACGGTCAAATAGATAGCATTTTTTTATTTGCTCAAGCAAATAGGCATGCTGTTGTTTATAGCGCTGATAAGATGTGCTCTGGTTCATATTTATTAAAATTTAAAATTTCATTTTATGCAATTCTGAACTAGGATTATAACCGAACTGTTGCAAAAAATTATGACTTCTTTGTTTGCTTTTAGTCTGTTTCTGCTAGAATTAAAAGATAGATCAAATTAATAAAATATGTAACTACAATAAAAGCTCTTCCTGGACAGACTGGTAATTCGGAGTAACTCAATGGCTGCCGCGCCTAATCTTGATGTCAATGTTATAAAAAAATTTGAACCCCTGGATTCTCTGAGCCTTGATAAAGTTCAGGAAGTCATTGATAAATCAGCTGTGCAGAAAATTCCTGCCGGGCGGATGCTTTTTAAACAGGGCGACAAGGATAAATGGACAGTTTACCTGCTCTCCGGCACCGTTGAATTGAAAAAATCGGGCAGCAAAAAACAACTCATTGAGGCTGGAACAGATGATGCAAAAATAGCCATTGCTAATGATATTCCACGTCCGGCATCGGTCAAAGCAAAAACCGACATCAGTATTTTAATCATTGACAGAGATCTTCTGGACATTCTGCTCAACTGGAATGCACCATCCAGTATTGAAGTATCTGAACTGGACGATGAAGATGAAGACTGGATGACACGATTTCTGCAATCCAACGCATTTTTACAATTACCCGCATCCAATATTCAGGCGCTGATGATGCGCCTGCAGGAAACACCTCTGGCCCAGGGGTCAAGCATCATTAAAGAAAATGATGCCAATAATGACAAGTTTTATATTATTCAGCAGGGTCGTTGTACGGTAACAAAAACTAATCAGAATACTGGCGATGAGGTGACTTTAGCCGAATTACGCCTCGGTGACGGCTTTGGTGAAGAAGCGCTGATCACCGGAGGCATCCGTGGTGCCAGTGTCGCCATGAAAACAGATGGTGTGATCCTGTCTCTGGATAAAAAAGATTTTATTGATCTTCTGGTGACACCGCTGATCCATCGTGTTAAACAAGAAGAAATTTCCTCTCTTGACAACCCAGAGATGCAACTCATCGATGTCCGAAATGAAGATGAATTTGCCGCTAATGGACTGACTGACAGTACCAATATCCCCATAAGCCTGATCCGTTCTCAATTAGGTAAATTATCGGCAGATAAACATTATATTATTTATTCCGGCCATGAAAATCGCAGTATTGCCGCTGCTTTTCTGTTTATCCAGCAGGGATACGACTGTTCTATCATTGAAAGTGGTATTGGTGAAGCAGATATTACCCCGGGTGCAAAGAAAAAGAAAAAGAAAAAGAAAGGTAAAGCCAATGAAAACTCAGAGGCTGCAGCATCAGATGACAGCACAACAATCAGGGCAGATATCAAGCCGCAGGTATTCCCTGTTTCAGAAACTATAGAAGCAAAAGCTCAAAGTACGGCAGCCCATAGCGAACGCCGCAATGAACCGCTCACTTCACCTGAAGTTGAAGCCGCACGTAAAAAAGCGGAAGAACAATCAAAGCAGTTAACCATGGCTGAAAGCGCCCGTAAAGAAGCTGAAAGCATGGCTGCCGATCTGAGAGGTGAAGCACAGGAGGCACTTAAAAAGGCTGAACAGGAAGCCAAACGTGCCCAACAGGCAGAACTTGCTCTTAAAATCGCGCAACTCAAAGCAGTTCAAATCGAAGCTCAACAGCAAGAACAGGGAGAATCCTCCCAGGAGCTGGATAAAATAAAGCAGCAGGTTGAAAAAGAAACCCAGCTGAAAGCTGAAGCGGAAGCATCTCGTCAGAAAGCAGAACAGGAAGCAGAAAAATTACGCAGCGAAGCAGACTCTGCCCGACAACAGGCCGATAAAGAAGCACAACGTGCCACTCAGGCAGAAGCTGCCCGAAAAGAAGCAGAGGAAACTGCCAAAGAACTCCACAAAGAAGCACTACAGAAAAAGTCCGATGAAGTAAACAACGCTCTGGAAAAAGCAAAAGCTGAAGCAGAACGCGCGGAAAATGCTGAGCATGAAGCCAGTCGTCTGAGAGAAGAATCTGAACAGGCCAGAAAGAGAGCAGAAGACGAAGCAAAACGGGCAGAGGATGCTGAGCAGGCGAAAAAGGCAGCAGAAGAAGCTATTCGCCAGGCCAGCCAGGAACAACTCAGTGAGAAAGAGGCCGCCTTAGAAGAAGCGCAAAAACAATCCCAGGAAGAGGCACAGCGGGCAGAACAGGCGATTGAAGAAGCCCAACGGGTACGTGAAGAAGCAGAACAGGCATTAGTACAGTCAGAAGAACTGGCCAAACTGTCATCTCAGGCTGAATCAGAGTTATTAAATGCCAAAGAAGAAATTGAACGGCTGAGAAAAGATGCTGATGCCCGCCAGCATGCTGAAATTCATGAAGCCCGAATCAAAGCACAGGAAGAAAAAGAACGTGCCGAAAAAATTGATGTCGACAAAGAAGCTGCACTGGCTGAAGTGGAACGCCTGCAACAGGAAATGCAGGAAGCCAGGGAACAGATGACCCTTGAGCTGGAAAAACAACAGCAAGAACAAGTCAAGCAGCAGGAACAGCAATTAGGACATTTGAAATCTTCAGCTGAAGATGAAATTCTGCATATAAAAGCCGAAATGGATGCCGCACAGGAGGCTCTTTCGGAAGAATACGTCCGTTTAAATATGGAACAGGAAACGGCACTGCAGGAAAAAATAAATCAGGCTCAGACCGACGCCGATCAACATGAAGGCCAGCGTCTGGAGGCAGAACAGGCTCGTCAGGATGCTCAAAATGAGATGCAGCGCCTGGCTGCTCAGATGAAAAACGAGAAACTCGAACGCGAAGAACAGGAGAAACTGCGTTCTGCTGAACTTGCTGAAGCACAACAGCGAATTGACAGTGCCAATGAACGTGCTCAGGCTGCAGAAGCTGCCCGTAAAGAATTCGAAGATGAATTAGAACAGGTTCGTGCAGAAACTCAAAAAGCGCGTGCTGAGATGGAACAATTACGTCAGGATATGGCACAGGAGATTGAAGCTGAACGCAAGGAGCTTGAAGCCGCTGTGTTAAAACAGCGTCAGCAGCTGGAAGCAGAGAAGCAGTCACTGGCGGAAGAAGCTCACAAGCTGGAAGAAGAAGCACTTAAGTACCAGCAGGAAATTTTTGCTTTTAAAGAGCAGGTAGAAGCAGCAAAGCAGGAAGCGCTTGACGAGGCAGAAGAACTTCGTTTACAAAGAGATGCACTGAAAAAACAGACTGATAAAGAAACGCACAAATTGAAAGAGCAATTGGAAACAGCTCGTCAGAAAGCAATGAAAGAAGTTGAGGCACTGAAACAGCAGTTAGAAACTGATCGTCAGGAAGCAATAAAGGAAGCCGAAGATCTGAAAGGACAACTGGAAACGGATCGTCAAGAAGCAATGAAAGAAGCCGAAGCTCTGAAAGGACAACTGGAAACGGATCGTCAGGAAGCAATGAAAGAAGCTGAAGCTCTGAAAGGGCAGCTGGAAACGGATCGTCAGGAAGCAATAAAAGAAGCTGAAGAACTGAAAAATCAACTGGAATCAGCTCGTCAGGAAGCAATGCAGAAAGTTGAAAAGCTAAAAAATCAAAAATTAGAATTAGAAAAACAAGCTCGGGAAGAGGCTCTGGAACTTAAGGAACAGTTGGAACAAATCCAGATCAATAAAAAACTTCAGGAACACTCTCTTGCTCTGCAAAAAGATGAATTAGAACGCATGCAGTCCGAAGCAGATAGTGCCCGGGATCTGCTGGAAGCCGAGTCATTACGTTCCCGTGAAATAGAACGTCAGAACGCCCTGCTTCGAGCTAAAGATGAAGCCAGAAAACAGGCTATTGAAGAAGCCAAACGACGTCGTGAACAACTTTTGGGGGATACCCAGGAAAAAGAACCTGTCCCACCTGTTTTAAATACTTCTGTCAGCAGCTTTTCACCTGCAGATGGCTATTCACCCGCTGATGGCTCTTCACCCGCAGATGGCTCTTCACCCGCAGATGGCTCTTCATCATCTACAGACAGCTCTATGCAGGAAGATCTCAAAGCCGCTTACGAATCAATAAAAAAAGAACATGATGGATAAGGCATTGTTCTGTCCCTATGGCTGATACAACACGCTTCTCTATTCCTGCTGCTGCACTGCAAATGCTGCAGCAAACTCGTAACCTGTGTAAAGGTGAGGTATTATTGATTAATGCTGACTCCTAACAAAAAGAAATTTAACAACTGTCTGGATAATTTTTTTAAGCGTTTTATCAATACTGTAAACGCTGACACAGGGGAATTACCTGTAACAAAGCATGAAACAGACTGGCCTTCACTCTGCCAGCAAGGTAATGCTTTTCTTTCTGAACAAATGATTGATTCCATTCACTGGCAACCCATACAAAGAGAAGCAAATAATGATTTATCAGGCCTTGAAAAAGCCCTGGATATAAAATTACATCAGGATATACAAGCACTTTTTAGTCGCTACTGGTCAGAACAAATTGAGACTATTTTCCAGCAGGGCAATTTAACACTCCTGTTTGTCTGGAACCAGGCCGACATGGACAGATTAATTGAAAACCAGATTGGTCATGCTTTAAGTAAACTACGCAATAAACAAACACTGACTTTTTTTATTGCCTGCACCGATTCAGACTACATCATCAGCGTCGAAAACGATTCAGGAAAGGTGGTTCTTGAGCGTCCGGGCTATCCCGTTGAAAAGATTCTTGCGCCTGATTTGACTCAATTCATCGATGAACTGGAATACGGCAGGTTATCATCCTAAGATAAGTTTATGCTAAAGAATTTTTTCGACAAACTCACATTTAAACCCGATCCTATCCGGCTCTATTCAGCCGGAATAACTGATGTAGGTCAACGCCGGGATCATAATGAAGATAATTATCTCATTGATGAAAAACTGGGACTCTTTGTTGTTGCCGATGGCATGGGTGGTCATGAAGCCGGGGAAGTTGCCAGCAAACTGGCTATTGAAACAATTTTTAACCACATAAAGAATCTGGATAATACCTATAAACAAGACAGCAAAAAGAACCAGGCCAAAACCGCTGAATTAATTAACAGCTTATTACAAGATGCAATTGAGGATGCCAATAACCAGACTCATTGTTACAATATTGCCAAAGGACTCTCAGAAGGTCAGGGCATGGGTACCACCATCACTGGTTTCCTAATCAATACACCTGATAGCCCCAAAAGGAAAAAACTCTATTCTTTTAATGTTGGTGACAGTCGAACCTATTGTTTTAGAGAGGGAAAACTAATGCAGCTGAGCACTGACCACAGCCACTATCAATTATGGCTTGAGACAGGAAAAGAAGGTCCTCCTCCAAAACATAATATTATTTATAAAGCCATTGGCCCCTGGCGAAGAGTCGTTGCTGAACAGCACTCCTTTGCGATAAAGGCCAATACCCTCTTTCTTCTTTGTTCGGATGGCCTCTGTGATATGCTGTCAAATAAAGAAATACGTCATATTCTCCAGCAAAACCGGAAACACACGCTCAAAGAAATGGCTCAGGCCCTGGTGGATGCGGCCAATGAAGCGGGTGGAAAAGATAATATTACGGTTGTTCTGGTCAAACCCTGATTTTGTAAGTTGATAAGCTGGTCTATTGATATGTTATATCTGACATTTTAATGAACAGCTTATTGAATTAGGTGCTCATAAGGCGCTGGCGATTAAAATGTATGAAGAAGAAATTCTTACTTTAAATAAAGCCGCTCGTTATGCAGGTGTGAAAACCGATGAATTCATCAAGATGTTAGGCTGTGCAGGTTTAAGTGTTTTAGGGGATGCCGATCAATTGAAGAATGAGTTAAAACAGCTTTGACCTTAAAAAGCTCCATTAATCTGGTTGTCGCTGACACCAGTCCTTTAATCGCAATTGCTATTATGGAACTCTTTCCAGTCTTAAATGAATTATTTGAACAAGTAATTGTGCCACGAGCCGTTGTCCATGAATGCCTGTATGATTTATCTAAAGCCCAATCCAAAATAATTCGGCAGGCACTTGAACATAAATGGATTAAAGAAAAAAAAGTCAATAATACTGAGCATTGCCAATTATTAGGTCAGATTTTAGATCCGGGTGAGGCAGAAGCCATTACTCTGGCCAAAGAGTTAAATGCCGCTGTTTTAATTGATGAAAAAGCGGGTAGAAAAGTGGCTAATCGGGAAGGTCTGGTTTGTATTGGCAGTCTTTATGTTCTCATTAAAGCAAAACAAGCTGGATTAATTCAATCGGTTACACCGCTCCTAAATCGCCTGATTAAACATGGATATTATCTTGATTGGACTTTGGACGAAGACTGGAAAAATAATCAAGCGACACATTAGTATCTATTGATATTCAATCTATCACTCATTTGTTTTTCTCAACTATTTCTTGACAGCAACCTCTTTTAAATGGATAATTTTCTACATGAATTATCCTGGTGGAAAAGGTTTATCCTTTCAAAAATTTATTAACCTCATGCCTCCCCATGATGTGACAATCAATTTTTCAGACATCAAAAGAAAAAAATAAAGAACAAAAAAACGCTCCCGATAAAATTCAGGCGTTTGAGAAACGGCAGAATAACCCAAAACCTCAAAAGATAGAGGATTTGATTGTTCTAAAATGGTAATTTGTTTACTGAGCTTGCCATCCCATCCCTGATGAAATTGCTCATAGGCTAATGCCGTTTGTTCCGGGAGGACATCCAAAGCGCCATCCATAATGATCCCCATATCAGTTGGTCAGATTATTCGCCCCACAAACTTGAAAGGGGAAAGCTGATGTCTTGAAAAGGCGCTATTGAAACCGGTTTATCATTATCGATTGTTTCTAATAACACCCATTGTCCATTGCACAATTCATAAACCTCCAGAGTCTGTAACTGAGGGTCAATTAGCCAAAAATGTCTGACACCCAGATGGGCATAAATCGGCATTTTCTCCACTCGATCAATTTTGGCTGTTGATGGTGACAGTATTTCACAGATCCAGTCCGGCACAGCTTCAAACCACGCAGTATCAGGTAAGACCGGCATTCTTTCTTTTTTCCATCCAGCCAAATCAGGCACTAAAACATGAGCAGCCAGATGGAGTTCTGGTTCATCAATAATCCACCAGCCCCCAGGGCCCCCTTTTCCCTTTTGAAATGGAAAAAAAAGTTCTCCTCCCAAAGAAGATGAAGCCAGTGCATGTTTTGGTGCAGGTCTGGGATGAGATTCAATACGACCATTAATGATTTCGCCAATGATATGCTCTGGTAATCCAAGTATATCTTCATATGTTGCCGGTTTAGCGGCAGTGTTGTTCATTGAGTTAAACCTCTTTATTCACCTAAAATTTCTATTCATTATCAGCAATTTTATAGATTGGTTTGAAGATATAAATCATCAATGATAAATTCAATTGAAATACTTTTAACATTTATGGTCTGATGGTCTCTTATGTCAATTTCTTTCCAACTATTAATACCCGTTCTTACAATACCTTTTATTTCTTTTTTGGACGATTCAACCATCAAATAAAGATCCAGTGTCGGCAGCTGCATATAATCTGTTTTCTTCTTTGCTTTATCTAAATATTGACTCCCTGGAGATATCACCTCAATGATGACCACCGGCATATCATAATATTTATCTTTTTTTCCTTCTTTAGAACAAACCACCATGCAGTCTGGAAAATAACCATTTTCTTCACTGAGGCATTCTGCTCTTAAATTAGCATCACCCGTCTAGTTTTATATCGTTGAAAATACTTTCATTTTTTCCAGAATAGATGAGTTTACCTTTTATTTCAACTTCAGACATTTCATTTTTTTCTTAAGATGCTCACTTATTATAATAGAAGGTTCTTCACATTATTGCGTACTTTTTGTATTCACTCGGTGAATTCAGCCATTCATAGATAGGGTAGAGACGTTGCATGCAACGTCTCTACGTATGCTTACCCACCCTGGCGGTCGTTACGTGACCGTAGAGACAAGGCATGCCTTATCTCTACAATTTGGAAAAGGTCGCATTTCTGTGAAGAGCCAAAACAGTCCGTAAAACTCAGTTTAAATGATTAAACCAGTTTTCTAGTTTTATATCGTTGAAAATACT
>DAOVUK010000417.1 GCA_030632625.1 Gammaproteobacteria bacterium | reverse complement strand
GTATGCTCAGCACCAGGAAACTGGCCATTTTTCACCTGTTCCACATAGGCTTTAAAGGCATTCTGTATCGAATCAGTCCCTGCCAGAAAATTTTTTACAAAACTGGCTGGGCTGCCATGAGTCAAGCCCAGCATATCATAGCAAACCAGCACCTGGGCATCACAATCTGCTCCGGCACCAATGCCGATCACTGGAATACTGACACTCTTGCTAATACGCGCAGCCAGCTCAGCCGGCACGCATTCCAGGAGTAAAATATCCGTACCCGCCTGTTCCAGAGCGATGGCATCATTGAGTATTTGCTCAGCTTCTTCTGCTGTGCGCCCCTGAATGCGGTAGCCGCCCATTTTATAAACTGATTGCGGTAATAAACCCAGATGAGAACAGACAGCAACACCGCGCTGAGCTAAAAATGCCACTGTTTCCAGCAAAACGGCACCACCTTCAATCTTAACCATATGCGCACCACCTTCACTGATCAGCCGTGCAGCGTTGCTATAAGTCTGCTCTTTGGTGATATCTGAGGCAAAAGGCAAGTCAGACATGATCAGTGATTTCCGGCAAACCCGGGAAACATTGGCACTATGATAAACCATTTCATCCATGGAAACAGACAAGGTACTGGCCTGCCCTTTTACCACCATGCCCAGAGAATCACCGACTAAAATCACCTCAACGCCGGCATTTTCCTGGGCGATGGCAAAGCTGGCATCATAGGCTGTCAAGCAGGTAAATTTTTCACCTGAGAGCTTCATGTTTTTAAGTGTCGTTGTAGTTATCTTATTCATATTTTACTCTGAAAGTGGAACCTGCATCTTCTGTAAGCCATCCCAGCTGGTTTTTTCTGCCAGAGCAGCCAAATCACCCAGTCCCGGGATATCAATCGTTCCAGCTATTTCAAACAGCGGATGGATCACAAAATTACGATATTTAATCTGCAGATGAGGTATCACCAGATTTTCTGTCTGAATCTGCAGTTCGCCATAAAGCAGGACATCTAAATCCAGTGTTCTGGCAGCCCATTTTTGTTTTCTTTGACGTCCCTGTGAGCGCTCGATTTTATTCAGTTTCTGCAATAGCTGCTGTGCAGACAGCGCCGTTTCCAGCATAGCAGCCGCGTTAACATAGTCATTCTGAGGCGGAGCATCCACTAAAGTCAGCGCCTTACTTCGGTAAAAACCAGAAGTGTTTAACAGCTGTAACTGCGGATCATTATTAATTTTATCCAGTGCTGTTTGTAATTGCGTCGGTGGATCGTCTAAATTACTGCCCAGACTGATATAACATATCATTCACTGCTTACCGAAGAATTGGCAGCATTTTTGGCATTGCCCGCAGGATGAGGCGTGTTTTGCCTGCCTGTTTTAGAATGACGTCGCTTATTTTGTCTGCGCGGCTTTTTTTGCCCCTTGCCCAGATTTTCACACATGCTTTCCTGCTCAGACTTATTTTTTGTCTGTATATCGGTCCACCATGCACACCATGATTCCAGCTCTGTTTCACCCGTCTCATTTCTTAGTAACAGAAAATCATAACCGGCACGAAAACGTTTATTGAGCAATGTGCGCATTGCTCTTTTCCGGGTTGGATGCTGTAACTGCGGCTGCATGTGCCAGATTTCCCGCATCATCAGGCTAAAGCGTTTTGGTATGGAAGTATGAGCCTGCTGTCGGGTAATGGCTTCTCGGCTGGCACTGAGCAGGGCTTCTATTTCATGCTCCCCGTGCTCGATAAAATGGTTTTTATATTCATGCATGGGATACCAGAGCAGAACAGCCAGAAAAAAAGCAGGATTAACTGATTTACCGGAGGCAATTCGCTCATCGGTATTGCTGAGTGCCTGCTCAATGAGTCTTAAGGTTCTGCCTTGATGTTCTGTGCTGTTGATTGATGCTTCAGTCATGGGGAATAATAATTCAAATAACTGATATTCTCTGAGTAACTGAAAGCACCTCAGCCCATAGCCGCCCTGAAATAGTTTAATGGTTTCATCAAACAGTCTGGCAACAGGAATGTCTTCTAATAAATGTCCGAGGTCAAAAATCAGATCATTGGTCTGCTGGTCCATTTGAAAATTTAATTTGGCAGCAAAACGAACGGCTCTGAGCATTCGGACTGGATCTTCACGGTAGCGAGTGTCAACATCACCAATCATGCGCAGCATTTTATTATGCAGATCATCCATGCCGCCGGTAAAGTCAATAATCGAATCATCTCGAATATTGTAATACAGGGCATTGATGGAGAAATCCCGGCGTAAGGCATCTTCTTCGAGACTGCCATAAACATTGTCTCTAATAATACGGCCTTCTTTATTTTGACCGGCATGATTAGGGCTATTGCCCTCATGAGGACCTCTGAAGGTGGCCACTTCAATCACATCACGACCATATAGAATATGCGCTAAACGAAAACGCCGGCCTATCAGGCGGCAGTTTCGAAACAAACGTTTGACGTCATCAGGATGCGCATCGGTTGCCACATCAAAATCTTTGGGTTTTTTGCCCAATAATAAATCTCTGACGCCGCCGCCGACAAGATAGGCCTGATAACCGGCATCTTTGAGACGATAGAGTACTTTTAGTGCATTATCACTGATAGCATCTCTGGAAACTGAATGTTCTTTTCTGGATATAATCTGTTTTTTTATTTTCATTCATGAATTTCCATTGGAAAAACAATCTCCCTGTCAATAATAAAGTCCGTCAACATTGCCCTTGCCATATTTTATATTTTGTATAATTTCATGACGCTTTAAAACAGCGCCATTATGATCACAGAAATAGTCTGCAGCTAAAATCGAAGCATAAGCTGTAACCCCTGTTGAGCGAAAAGCCTTCCAGTCTGCATTTTTCTTGCGAATAAACTTTTTCTTACCATCCATATCGGTACTGCCATAAGCATAATTTTTTATCTGGTTGGTGGTACAACGCAGACCATCATACATGACATTATCAGCACCACCTGATGAACGAATGACAATACTGTAACGAATCACACCATCCTGACCAACAATTAAACTTTTTTCATCCATTAAATACTGATAATTTCGATACGCTGGAGGGCCGTCGAATTGCAGCAGATTATTATCCTGCGGGTAATCCGGCAAATTATTACTGCCCTCTTTCCAGATAAATTCTTCTACACCTTCATTTTCCTGATATTCATCGGAAAAACCGTCCACCCTGTCCCAGACATCAGCAGCCGCAATCGTACTAAAAGACAATAATAATACGGCCCCATACAGGGCAAGTATTTTACAGGCTGGTAAAATACCTGAAGCCGCTATTTTTAAATCAATATTCATATATTAAATCTCAAAACTAAATCATTGGAGGTAGTCTGGCCATACATCATTATTAATCAAATATTTTTTGGTTCTTCACATTATTGCGTACTTTTTGTATTCACTCGGTGAATTCAGCCATTCATAGATAGGGTAGAGACGTTGCATGCAACGTCTCTACGTATGCTTACAACCTTGGCGGCCGTTACGTGACCGTAGAG
>DAOVUK010000028.1 GCA_030632625.1 Gammaproteobacteria bacterium | reverse complement strand
GCTAAAGGCTTCTAAATTATAAATCATCCCAGATGGCGTCAAAATCAATATCACTATCCAGTGATAAAGTATCATTTTTACTATTTTCAGAGGCAGATGTTTTTCTACTGGTGCCATAAAAATCATCAGCCAGACTATATTTAAATCGTGAAAAATGTGAGCTGATTTCCAGCGTGTCTAACAGCACCACTTTTGTTGTAACACTGGTAATATTAGAATTGATCAGGCGGTATTCATCGAGCATAACCTGATCTCTTACTTCATAACCTAAGGCTGTGGTAATTAATGTTTTAGGCTGTTTTAAAATAGGGATAGCAGGTAACATTATAGCACGGGATTTCATACCTTCCTGCATACTGACAAATTTTGTGGTACTGACTGCAATGGCATTGGGGGCGATAATATGTACGCCGATTTGAACTTTCTCTGTTTTTACACACCTTACCCAGCGGATTGTACCAACAAACCAGTAGCCTTCTTTGTGCTCTGTTTCATGGCTGATAGCAATGATTTCTCCAACTTTGGCATTAATGGAATCATTTTGATCCCATAAAAGACAATAGCCGCTGATACTCTCATTCACCATTTCCCATTCATGAGGAGCATTGGGATTAGCTTGTTTTCGGGATGATTTATTAAGCCCCTCATTAGCATTTATCCCGGTCTGTAGCGACTTATTCTGGAATACTTCTCCCCAGATATCACTGACTTTTACCGTGGCTTCAATTGTCCGGGCATTAAAGCTTTTTCCTGGAAGCTTATTGTCACTGAGCAGCAGACTGCTGTCTGTGTCGGATTCGTTGTTCTGCAGCCAGTCAGGCTCGGCATAACCATTTAAAACATAATGCACATTATTCAGACCAATAGCCACTTTCAAGCGGGCTTTTGCCGGACGTCTGCTATGTTGTCGGACTGGAGCAATTCCCCAGGAAAGTGATAATTGTTTCAGAAGTTCAACGTTTATCTCAGTTGTCTGGGTTTGCGGGCCATTAAAATGCTCGATAAGATGAGCATAATCAAGTTTTGCAGTATGCACGGCCCAGATGGCCTGCTGGTCTGCAGCATCTTGCGGAGCAACGAAGCAGGGCGGAGTATCTTTTGACAAGTCGATGACCAGGGTCTCTTTATCTTCGCTATCCCTGTGCGGGTGAATATCAGCAAGTGCTGACCACTCTTCCAGCTGTTTAAAAATAGCATAAGTATGATGCTGAGCCATGCGGAATGGATCGGCAATAGAAACCAGCAGGATCTGTAAGTAGATGTTTTTAATGGTGCTTTCTTCAACAAGCTGTAAAGTGGGGTCGACTACTTTTTTATTCAGTAATTTTTCTTTATGAGCTAATAAAAATAACTGATGCACCTCAGACCACTGTCCTTTATAGGGGGCATTATAAAACTGATAATTAGCAATGAGAGACAGGCTGTTGTGACGCAGAATTCTTTCGATGACCAGAGCCATTAACTTACTTTTGCCCGGGCAAAGAAAAAATACCCGGCAGTTCATTAACTCCTGTAAAACATATTTGTAGCCAATGCTGACCTGTTTGTGTATCTTTTGCACCAGGATGGCGATACGCAGGTGTTTTGCATCCAGAGGGAGTTCTCGGTTCAGATTTAATTTTTTTAGATTGGCTGCGAGTTCGGTAATAGGCTCATGAATTTTTTCTAAAAAATAGAGACGTTTTTTGTAACTGACTATGTGCTGATTGCTTTTTTTCAAGATTTTATAGATGGTTTTGGTTGAAACTCTGATGTTTGCCAGAGGAAGTGTCTCAAACCACTGATCAACCGCTTTTGCCTGAAAGTTGAACCCCGATGTTTTTGGCTGTGTTTGTTCCGGCAGGTTTTTAAATAAAGCTTGCTCTGTCGTTTGCAAGTCTGTTCTCCAAAAAAGAGTGTCTGTAAAATAATTAATCTGCTTTGTCTGGCAGCACAAATTAATTAAGTGCTACATAAAAATTAACATTTTTATTTTGTAACTACTCAGCGTATTCATCTTTTACCTCCCTCTTTTTTTACAAGAGGGCGTTGTTTTTGTCCTCTACCCTCAAGGGGCACCTAGAAAATGGTCACGTATTTGTATACGCTCACATTTCTCGGACCTTCTTATAAATAAAGAGTGCCTTGTTCTGAGGCAAAATCTAAACACGCTGAATAGTTACATTATTTAAATGATTTTTATGCCAAAACATAAGTAGTCCTGTTTGTATCAAAGTAAACAGAGACTCGGAGAATGGCCAAGTTATTAAAAGTATAGCAGTTTTTTTTTTTTTTTGAAAGCCGGATTAATCTGATATTTGCATTAAATTAAAAGGCTGAATAATTTTTTTTAACAGGCATAAACCGGCAATTTACTCTTTTCGCCAGCAACTTCTCTGACCAGATGCGGCAGCATATAACCGGGCAGTATTGCTCTGAGTTGCTGGTGAATTTGCACTGCATCACTCTCACTGACTTCAAAATGGGCACTACCCTGGACATGATCCAGCATATGCAGATAATAGGGAATAATATGATTTTCAATCAGTATTTCACTCAATTGTTTTAACGTTTCTGCATTATCATTAATACCTTTTAATAAAACCGATTGATTCAGCAGAATGATCTCTGTTTTACGCAGCTTTTCTATACTGGCCTGACTGTCTGCAGCAATTTCCCGGGGGTGGTTAATATGCAGCACCATCACAATCTGGAAGCGGCTGTCTGCCAGAATATCCAGAAAATCATCATTGATGCGTTGCGGTGCAACCACCGGAAAACGGCTGTGGATGCGCAGCCGTTTTAAATGGGGAATTGATTCCAGCATGGCGATAAGTTCGCCAAGACGGGTATCGGATAAAGAAAGGGGATCGCCGCCACTGAGAATGACTTCGCTGATGGAGTTATCCTGCTTAATCAATTGAATGTTGTTTTGAATTTGTCCCCACATGTGTCCCTTGTCATCATAGGGATAGTGCCGGCGGAAACAATAACGGCAGTTAATAGCACAGCCCGGGGTGACCAGTAACAGCGCTCTGCCATCATATTTTTGCAATAAACCGGGCTGAAAAAGACTGTCCGCTTCGGCCAGCGGATCTTTTATATAGCCGGGAACAGACTCTAATTCCTGCCGGACAGGAAAAATTTGCAGCAGTAGGGGATCATCAGGCATTCCTGCCTGGATCTTATCCACATAAGCTATCGGGGCTTTAAAACGAAATTGCTGTGCTGCTTCGGCTGAGAAAAACATTTGCTGCGATGTTAAATTGAGCCGCTCAAGTAATTCCACAGGGTCGGTAATATAGGTTTTCGTCTGGTTTCCAGTTGGGTTTCGAGGTATCATATCGGATTATTTTTATTGTGTATTTTTTGAAAACGGTCCATTTTAACTATTTTCTTCGTAAAGAGGGAAAAATAAACCCGCTGAGTAGTTAGGGATTTGGCATTTCAATTAATACCAAATCCATTACATTATTAAAAGAGTAACTTATGGCGACCTACAGCACTAATGAATTTCGTTCCGGATTAAAATTAATGATTGACGGTGATCCCTGTTCGATTGTTGATAATGAAGTCGTGAAACCAGGCAAGGGCCAGGCATTTAATCGCATCAAAATCCGTAACTTAAAGACCGGTCGTGTTGTTGAAAGAACTTACAAGTCGGGTGAATCCGTAGAAGCTGCTGATGTTATGGATACTGATCTGCAGTATTTATATAACGATGGTGAACAATGGCACTTTATGCATCCGGAAACTTTTGAACAGATGGCTGCCGATAAAACAGCAGTCGGTGATGCCAAGCTGTGGTTGAAAGAACAGGATATGTGTACCGTGACTTTATGGAATGGCAATCCTCTGGCGGTCACACCACCTAACTTTGTGGTGCTGTCTGTCACCGATACGGATCCCGGACTGAAGGGTGATACTTCCGGTGGCGGTGGTAAACCGGCTACTCTTGAAACCGGCGCTGTGGTTCAGGTGCCGCTGTTTATTGCCATTGGTGAAGATTTAAAAATTGATACCCGTAACGGGAAATATGTTTCCCGTGCCAAGGATTAATGACAGTAGAGACGTTGCATGCAACGTCGCTACGTTAAAATCATGGCAGCCCTCTGCATCATTTGAGTTAATCAAGCTCAGAGCTGACACACTCAAACAAATCCGCTCTTTTTTCGATAAAAACCAGGTGCTGGAGGTGGATACCCCCACATTATCCAGCGCAAGCGTTCCCGATCCCTTTATTGAGAGTTTTCAAACCCGATACATTCCTCTGACGCAAACGATGCAGACAGAGCAATATTATCTGCACACATCACCTGAATTTGCTATGAAACGCCTCTTGGCTTCAGGCAGCGGTTCAATTTATCAAATCTCTAAGGTTTTTCGTCAGGGTGAATCCGGACGCAGACATAATCCCGAATTTACCCTGCTTGAATGGTATCGGGACGGTTGGGATCATCATCAGCTGATGCTTGAAGTCAGTCAATTATTCACCTTGTTATTATCCCCCTGTGTTGAATTAGCAGCACCTCAGTTCATCACTTATGAACAGGCTTTTCAGGCAGTGCTGGGCATTAATCCCCATACTGTCGATAAAACAGACTTACTTGCCTGTGTGGCAAAAGCAGGTCTGGCTAATGTGCTCGATGACAATGAACACAGAGATCGGTTTTTGGAACTGTTATTCAGTCATACTATAGAACCTTCTCTTGGTAAAAAAAGGGGTAAAAAAAGGGATAAAACAAATAATATGCCCGGTATTTGTTTTCTCTATCATTATCCCGCCAGCCAGGCTTCACTGGCAAAAACAGGCATGCACAATGGTCAATTAATTGCGCAGCGATTTGAAGTTTTTATTGATGGCATGGAATTAGGCAATGGCTTTTATGAATTGAATGATGCCGGTGAGCAACGAGCCCGATTTGAGGCAGATAATCACAGCAGAAAGTTAATGGGCAATAATGAAGTCCCACTGGATGAAAATTTTCTTCAGGCGGTCGGGCACCTGCCTGAGTGTGCCGGGGTAGCGATTGGCATTGAACGTCTGCTGATGGTCATGAGTCAATCTCAGCATATCAATGATGTCATTGCCTTTCCTTTTGAACGGGCTTAAAGACTTGAATTACAGCCCTCTCTTTTTTATATGCCCTTTGCTTTGTTCTTTACTTAAAACTTAAAACTTAAAACTTAAAACTTAACGCTTAGCATTGATTGTACCCAGCAATTGTCCGAGTTGAACGGGCAGTTCAGGCCGTAGTGCTTCACTCCATTCAATCATGTCTTTGGCAAATAATAAAACCACCGTTGAGCCCATATTAAAACGTCCCATTTCCTGAGCTTTATTGAGCATCGTGCCATCCTGGTATTGCCAGCGTTGTATCTGTTTGCTGCGTGGTGGTGTGATGACACCCTGCCAGGTGGTTTCAATGCTGGCAACAAAGATAGCACCCACCTGTATTAATGCCATAGGACCGGCAGCCGTTGCAAATATTGAAATCACCCGTTCATTGCGGGCAAACAGGCGTGGAACTGTTTTTACCGATGCTTTATTAACACCAAATAATTGCCCCGGGACATGCAGCATTTGCTGCAGGGAAGCATCGATCGGCATATGAATGCGGTGATAGTCACGAGGGGAGAGATAAATTGTGGCAAATTTGCCATTGCGAAAGGTATCAGTCAATGACTGATCACCGCCCAGCAGCTCATGTAAGCCAAAATAGTGACCTTTTGCCTGAATTAAACGTTCCTCTTCAATGTCTCCAAGTTCACTGACCGCACCGTCAACAGGACAGCAAAGCTCATTTTTGCGGGTCTTATCAGGTCTGACATCCGCTTTTAACTGACGCGTAAAAAAATGGTTGAAATCCTGGAAGTCAGCGCTGTTTTCCAGCACTGCTTCATTCATATTGACCTTAAACAGTTTTATAAATTGATTAATCTGCAGATTTTTGAAACCCGGGTGCTGGATGCGCATAAAGCGATGCATCAAAGCAGATAAAAGATGTTGAGGTAATAAAAACAACGGCCAGGTTTTTAAATAATCAATGAATGATGCTTGTTCAGCACCTGATTGCTTACCTTTCAGTGGCTCTGAGATGGGTTTTTGTGTTTGTGGTGAATTCATGGGTGATTCAATACTCTTAATCGGACATAAAATTATACTACTATCTTATTTGCTATTGTAATGTTAGCAAAAACAATAGTGAAAAATTTTATTTGGCTAAAGGCTCCAGGGCATGAATTTTTATTAAATATAGGGTATGATCCCGAAGCTCGGCGTTTGGCAGTATGCTTAGTGCTGTATTTTAACCTATTTTTATAAGGAATCCTCATGTTTACGAAAGATATGACAATTGCCGGCTACGATGATGAACTTTGGAATGCAATGCAACATGAGGAAACGCGGCAGGAAGAGCATATTGAACTGATTGCCTCAGAGAACTACACCAGCCCCAGAGTGATGCAGGCTCAGGGTTCAGTATTGACCAATAAATACGCTGAGGGCTACCCGTCCAAGCGCTACTATGGCGGTTGTGAAAATGTTGATATCGCAGAGCAGCTGGCCATCGATCGTGTTAAAGAGCTGTTTGGTGCTGATTATGCGAATGTTCAGCCGCACTCCGGTTCTCAGGCGAATGCTGCCGTTTATTTTGCTCTGCTCAAAGCCGGTGATACTATTTTAGGCATGAGTCTTGCTGATGGCGGCCATCTGACTCATGGTTCAAAAGTCAGTTTTTCAGGTAAATTATTTAATGCGGTTCAATACGGTCTTGATGAAGCAAGCGGTGAAGTCGATTATGAACAGGTCGAACGTCTGGCCAGGGAACATAAGCCGAAAATGATTATCGCCGGCTTCAGTGCCTATTCACGTGTCATGGACTGGCAGCGTTTTCGAGATATTGCCGATGAAGTCGGCGCTTATCTGATGGTTGATATGGCACACGTCGCCGGTTTAATTGCCGCAGGTGTTTACCCGAGTCCGGTACAAATTGCGGATGTCACCACTTCAACCACGCATAAAACCTTGCGTGGACCACGTGGCGGTATTATTCTGGCAAAATCAAATCCGGAAATTGAAAAAAAAATCAATTCAATGATCTTTCCCGGTACTCAGGGCGGACCATTGATGCATGTCATTGCCGGTAAAGCAGTGGCATTTAAAGAAGCCATGGAAGATGATTTCAAAACCTACCAGAAACAGGTTGTTGAAAATGCCAGAGCAATGGCATCGGTTGTTGTAGAACGAGGCTATGATGTGGTTTCAGGCGGCACAGACAATCACCTGTTTCTGGTGAGTCTGATCAGCCGTCAATTGACCGGTAAAGCAGCAGATGCGGCATTGGGTCTGGCCAATATTACGGTGAATAAAAACTCGGTGCCCAATGATCCGCAGTCACCCTTTGTCACCAGTGGTTTACGCATTGGTTCCCCGGCGATTACCACGCGTGGTTTTAAAGAACAGGAGAGCTCCGATCTGGCTGGCTGGATTTGCGATATTCTGGATGAATTGTGTCAGATGGATGAAGCGGATCGCGTGCCGGAAAATATGCAGAAAATGGATAGTGTGATTCAGGTTAAACAAAAAGTACTGGACTTGTGTAAACGTTTTCCCGTTTATGCATAGGGTCTTGGAAATAATAAATTTTCCACGGCCCTAACGTAGAGACGTTGCATGCAACGTCTCTACATCGATCTAAATAGAATGAATGTTTTTGCATATTAAAAAGGTCATTTATGCGTTGTCCGTTTTGTAATGCGCCGGAGACTAAGGTCATTGATTCCCGTCTGGCTAACGAAGGGGATTCGGTACGCCGCAGACGGGAGTGTCTGACCTGTTCAGAGCGTTTCACTACCTTTGAAACTGCAGAGCTGGTGATGCCCAGAATTATTAAACGCGATGGTTCAAGAGTGCCTTTTGATGATCAGAAATTGCTCAGGGGCATGTCAAAAGCACTGGAAAAACGTCCGGTATCAATGGAAACCATTGAACAGGCGGTGAATCACATAAAATATAATCTCCGAGCAACAGGTGATAGAGAAGTGGCTGCAGAGCGCCTGGGTGAATGGGTTATGGACGAATTAAAAAAACTGGATCAGGTGGCCTATGTGCGTTTTGCCTCTGTGTATCGCAGTTTTCAGGATCTGGATGAGTTCCGTCAGGAAATTGAACGTCTGGAAGCACCTTAAAAGCAGTCTTAAGTCGTTAGTCTTAAGTCATTAGTCAGAAAACGCAATGAACTGGTAATAAGTTTTGGCAGCAGATGAATATTATATGGCTAAAGCCATTTCTCTGGCTAAAAAAGGCTGGTATAGCACTCACCCTAACCCCAGAGTGGGCTGTGTTCTGGTTCGTGGTGAGCAAATAATTGCCCGGGGCTGGCATCAGTATGCCGGGCAGGGGCATGCTGAAGTGAATGCTCTGGCACAGCTTGCGGGCAAAGACAGTGCTCAGGGTGCCACCGCTTATGTGACATTAGAGCCCTGCAGTCATTTTGGCAAAACACCACCCTGCAGCGATGCCCTGATAGAAGCAGGCATAAAACGAGTGGTGATTGCCATGGTTGATCCCAATCCACTGGTTGCAGGTAATGGTGTCAAACGTTTGCAGGACAATGGTCTGGAAGTAAAGACGGGCGTTCTGGAAACTGAAGCCAGGGCATTAAATCCAGGCTTTATTCAACGTATGGTGAGTAACAGACCAGCAGTTCGCTGCAAAATGGCAATGAGTCTGGATGGTCGTACTGCTATGGCCAGTGGTGAAAGTAAATGGATCACCTCGGCTGATGCCAGAGAAGATGTGCAGCGTTTACGCGCAGAAAGTTCAGCGATACTGACAGGAATAGGCACGGTTATAGCAGATGACCCATCAATGAATGTGCGTTCGTCAGAGTACCGGGATGATAAGCGACAGCCTGACAGAATTATTTTAGATTCTCAGCTGCGCACGCCTGTACAGGCAAAAATGCTCAGCCTGTCAGGAAGAACGCTTATTGCTGCCTCTCAAAGCTGTCAACAATCAATGCACAAAAAAGTACATGATCTGGAGTATAAAGGTGCCGCTATTCACTTTTTGCCGGCTGAGAAATTATCAAACGGCGCAACATCTTTGTCTTTGTCTGCGCTGATGTCACTGATGGCACAGCAGCAATACAATGACGTTTTGTTAGAAGCCGGTGCTACGCTGACAGGTTCCATGCTGCAGGCGGGTTTTGTTGATGAATTGATTATCTATATGGCACCTCATCTGATGGGCAGTGAGGCAAGAGGCTTATTTAATCTGCCTGGTCTGGATACAATGAATAAACGAATTAACCTGAATATTCAGGATATCCGTGCTGTAGGCCGGGATTTTCGCATTACAGCAACACCAGCTTCTGCAGATAAAAAAAGCACAGACAAAGAATAGGAATATTGGACAAACATGTTTACCGGTATTATTCAGGCAATAGGCAAAATTGCTGCCATTGAACCCCAGGGGCTGGATAGTCGTTTTTATATCAAAACGGGTGAGCTGGATCTTTCTGATGTGGTGATTGGTGACAGTATTGCGAGCAATGGCATTTGTTTAACGGCTGTGACACTGCCTGGTGATGGTTTTTGGGCTGATGTTTCTGCTGAGACATTGAAAAAAACCAGTTTTAAACATATTAAAGTAGGCAGTCGGGTAAATCTTGAAAAAGCACTTTTGCCCACCACACATTTAGGCGGGCACATTGTCAGTGGACATGTTGATGGTCTGGGAAAAATTATTGAACGCAGTCATGCAGGCCGTTCAATTCATTTTAAAATTCAGGCTCCCAATGAACTGGCAAAATATATTGCGGCAAAAGGTTCTATCTGCATTAATGGTATCAGCTTAACAATTAATGAGCTGAATGGCGCTGTCTTTGAACTTAATATAGTCCCGCATACACTGGATGAAACCACTTTATCAACTGCTCAGGCGGGCGATGAAGTGAATCTTGAAGTGGATATTATTGCCCGCTATCTGGAACGTCTTTTGTTAGGTGACAAGGCGGCAGAAGTTGTGCCTGAGCAAGGGGTGACAATGGCTCTATTGGCAGAGAATGGCTTCTTAAGCAGGTAAGGGAAGCCGTTAATATCCGGTTTGCGCACTGTCATGGTAGAGACGTTGCATGCAACGTCTCTACGTTAGGGTGACAATGGCTCTATTGGCAGAGAATGGCTTCTTAAGCAGATAAGGGAAGCAGCTAATATCCGGTTTACACACTGTCATGGTAGCGACGTTGCATGCAACGTCTCTACGTTAGTATGAGTGGCATAAACAATTTTTTATTTATACGATAGACACTTACAAGAAAAACTATGGCAAATTTTAATTCAATTGAAGAAATACTGGAAGATATCCGTCAGGGAAAGATGGTCATCATTGTTGATGATGAAGATCGTGAAAATGAGGGTGATCTGTTAATGGCCGCCAGCAAAGTCACACCTGAAGATATTAACTTTATGGCAACCCATGGTCGTGGTTTAATTTGCCTGACCTTAACACAACAGCGTTGTAAGCAATTACAAATCCCTTTGATGGTAGATAGCAATAACGCTGAATACGGGACTAATTTCACTGTTTCTATTGAAGCGGCAGAAGGTGTAACAACAGGCATTTCGGCGGGTGACCGGGCAGTGACTGTTCAGGCTGCAGTTGCTGAAGATGCTAAACCAGCCGATATTGTTCAGCCGGGACATATTTTTCCATTATCAGCCCAGGCGGGTGGTGTGTTAACACGTGCAGGTCACACTGAGGCTGGTTGTGATTTATCCAGAATTGCAGGACTGGATCCTTCCGCAGTGATAGTTGAGATTCTGAATGAAGATGGTACTATGGCAAGACGACCTGATCTGGAAGCCTTTGCGGAAAAATTTGCTCTTAAAATTGGTACCATTGCCGATCTCATTGAATACCGGCTGAAAAATGAACACTCGGTGGAAAAAGTCAGTGAATGCAATTTGCCGACAGCATCGGGTGATTTTCGTCTGGAAGCCTATCATGATGCGATCTCAGGTCAGGTACATCTGGCCATGATTAAGGGTATAATTAATCCGCAGGAACCGGTATTGGTCCGGGTTCATATGGAAAATTCCTTCTGTGATATGCTGGGTGCTCAAATGGATGATTGCGGCTGGCCTCTTAATGATGTCATGCAGCGCATGAATGAAGAAGGCAGCGGGGTTATTGTTATCTTGCGCAGTCATGAAACCAGTAGTGAACTGATTCACCGGATTGAGCATTATCAAAAATTACAACAGGGCATACTGTCGTCACATCCTGGTCAGACTAAGGACTTGAGAACATATGGTCTGGGTGCACAAATATTGAAGTCTATTGGTGTTAAGCAGATGAAAGTCATGTCAGCACCCAAGAAAATACATGGTTTATCCGGCTTCGGGCTGGAAGTAGTTGAGTACTATACGGGTAAGTGAAGAGTAGACTACGCGGTATCATAAGTGCAAGAATATTGAATCAGATTTAGGATAAAGAATGAATATAAAAACATTTGAAGGCGAAATGGTTGTTGATAATGCTAAATTTGGCATAGTAATCAGTCGTTTTAACAGTTTTCTCGTCGAGTCTTTACTCAGCGGTGCAGTTGACACAATTTTAAGACATGGCGGCAAAGAAGACGATATCGAAATTATCCGGGTTCCGGGTGCTGTAGAGATTCCTCTGGCAGCCAAACGTATGGCTGCAAGCAAAAAATATGATGCAATTATTGCTCTGGGTGCGGTCATCCGTGGCGGTACACCACATTTTGAATTTGTTGCCAATGAAAATTCAAAAGGCCTGGCCCAGGTTTGTATGGAATATGATTTACCCGTGGCCTTTGGCGTTTTAACGGTTGATACTATTGAACAGGCTATCGAGCGTTCCGGCACCAAGGCTGGAAACAAAGGCACTGAAGCAGCACTATCAGCAATAGAAATGGTTAACCTTCTGAAAAATTTTGCTTAGGACCTCTTGTTTAGGAACAGAACACAGTGAAAAATCGATCTAAATCACGACAGTTTGCCGTTCAGGCTCTTTATTCATGGTTGCTGACTGATCAGAATGTCTCCGACATTGAAGTTCATTTTATCAGTGACCATGATATGGAAGATGCGGATGTGAGCTATTTCCAGGAAATTCTGCACTTTGTCACCACTCATAAAATGGCATTGATCGACCATATGGAAACTTTTTTAAGTCGAGCGTTTGCAGACGTTGATCCGGTCGAACAGGCAATTTTGTTAGTCGGTGTTTTTGAACTGGAACAACGCCGGGACATACCTTACCGGGTTTCGATAAATGAATCGGTGGAGTGTGCCAAGATCTTCGGCGCCGAAGATGGACATAAATTTATAAATGGCATTATGGATAAAGTTGCCGGCAAATTGCGAGCAGCTGAAGTGCGGGCACCGCGTAAAAAGAAAGCCCGGAAAAAATAATTCTGTTTACAGAGGTACTTGCAAAATTGCTGTTTTATGGCTTTTTACTTCCCCCTTCTACCAAAAGTAGGCGCTTTAGGCGAAGAAGGGGGAAGCTAAGAGCAATTTTGCAAGTACCTCTACAGATAACAGTTTACGGTTTACAGTAAAAACAAAGGCTCTTTGTGTTATGCGATCTGTTAACCGTAAACCGCCAACTACTACACAGCATTTATACATGACTCAGATCTCATCCAAACATCTGACTGTTCAGGCGCTCTGAATATGTCTCGTTCTGAATTTCAACTTATTCAATCCTATTTTTCTGATCCGCAACAAGTTTCACGTCCCGATCTGATTTTGGGAATCGGTGATGACTGTGCAATTGTTGCTCCCCGGGAACAGGCCCATCTGGCTTTTTCAATCGATACGCTCATCAGCGGCGTACATTTCCCTCAGGATACCCCCCCGGATGCTGTTGCCTATAAGGCACTTGCTGTTAATCTGAGTGATCTGGCTGCCATGGGTGCTGAACCCGCATGGTTTACCCTGAGCCTGACTTTGCCTGACATCACTCACGATATGCCCCGGGAACAGTGGTTAGAAAAATTTTCAAAATCACTTTTTTCTCTTGCCCGGGAGCATGGTATTCAACTGATTGGTGGTGATACAACCAAGGGGCCTCTGGCCATTACTATTCAGGTCAGCGGTTATCTGGATAAATCCAGAGGTATGCAGCGCTCAGGGGCAAAGGTGAATGATCTTATTGTTGTCACCGGTGCTTTAGGGGCTGCAGCAATGGGACTTAAAATTGCTTTACAGCAACATGATGAACAATATGCCTGTCTTTCACAACAGGACAAACAACAGGCTGTAAAGGCTCTTAATTATCCCCTGGCAAGAGTTGCAGAAGGTTTGAACTTACACAATATTGCTCATTCTGCAATCGATATATCAGATGGTCTGCTATCCGATCTGGGACATATTTTAACCGCCAGCGGCGTCGGTGCAGAACTGGCACTGGAAAAAATACCTTTAGCAGCATCTCTGGCCTGTCTGGATAAAAAAACGGCCTGGGAAATAGCGCTTACCGGCGGCGATGATTATCAGCTGTGTTTTACCCTGGCAGAAGATGACTGGCCTGATGTAAAAGCACAATATCCGAATTTTTCTGCCATTGGTGTTATTACTGCGCAAAAAGATTTACATTTATCAGCAGCAGAGACTCAGGGCTCTGGCAGACAGGAATATAAAATTCCCACAAGAGGTTATGATCATTTTGGATAAAGATGTAATACGAGCCCGTCATCAGGTGTGGAAAAATCCCTGGCATTTTCTGGCTTTTGGTTTTGGTTCAGGTCTGGCAAAATTTGCCCCGGG
>DAOVUK010000086.1 GCA_030632625.1 Gammaproteobacteria bacterium | reverse complement strand
TGCAATTGCATCACCCACTGCATACTGCTGATGAAATGGCGGGTTGCATAAGATCAGATCAGCACTATCAGCAGCATAACCAGTTAAGGCATTTGCTGCAGTATAAATAATATCAGGTCTGTCTGCTGCTAAGTTAGCCTCCAGGGTCATTCTTGCTGAAGCAACTGCCATATAGGACTCATCAATACAGGTAATACCGGCATCAGGATAAACCTGAGCAGCTTTTAGAGATAAAACACCATTGCCGCAGCCTAAATCAATTATTTTTTTAAACTTCTTTTCTGCTTGGCCGTTATCACCTGGAAAGTGTTGTAAAAAAAATCGTGTCCCTATATCAAGTTTTTTTCTGGAAAAAACATTGGCCAGGTTATAAATCAGCTCTTTTGAATTGTCCAGTTGATAGGTAACAATACTTTTTTCCTGAATTGGAATCGCAGACAAAGTTTTATCGGGTTCTGAAGCTTCAACTTCTGGTTTTACAAAGAGCAGCCTGGCTTTTTTCCAGGTCAATGAAGCATGAGCCGGACCGATAATCCTGGTGAGCATTTCCAGGGTATTTTTTTGCAGATTCTTTGCCATAATACCGCCAAGGATCAAAGTGCCGGGTTTAAGACATTGAGCCAGCTTAAGCATTTCTTCTTTTAGGAAAATTTGGCTTTTTACCTCTTTAAACAGTACCAGATCGTATTTGTTCTCTATTTTGTCAGTACTTTTTATCAAAGTAAGATTTTCAAGATTCTCAGGACAATTATTTTTTATATTCAGCACAGCTGCATCATGACTAACAACAGAGTCACTATAAGAATCACACGAGAATTGTGACAGGGGAACACTCAAGGCACCAAAGGCATCATTCATAATCAGGATTTTCGACTTTTTAAGATCCAGTTTTCCTGATTGGAGCCATTCGGCTAATTGCCTGAGAATATATAAATCAGCTGCATTCCATGCCTGGAGGTTTTTATCGGTATCTGGAATCCGTATGAGATTAAAATCACCAAACGGTGTTTCATAATGCTGATTCATAGCTCTTTTTTGCCCTTAATCCCCAATTCCTGAATAGATTTTGCTCTGGAGATCAGGTTGCCATTACCACTGAACAGACGATTATGAGCCGTATTATAGCTGCTTTTTGCCTTATCTAACTGGCTGCCAATATTTTCTAATTCTTCAATAAATAATGAAAATTTGTCCAGCATATCCCCTGCTCTCTTCGCAATTTCCTCAGCATTGGACTGCTGTTTGTCATAACGCCAGAAGTTTTCAATCGTTCTTACAGTTGCTAATAGAGTTGTTGCACTCACCAGAATGATTTTTTTCTGAAAGGCATCAAAGATCAAGTCCGGCTCTTCATTCACAGCCAGCATTAATGCCTGTTCAATGGGCACAAACAATAAGACAAAATCAAGCGAATGCAATTCACTGATTGCCGAATAATCTTTGTCGGAAAGAACTTTAATATGGTTTTTTATTGATTGTATGTGGCTTTTGAGCGATGACTTTTGCTCATCTTCATCTATTGATGCAACATATTGAGAATAACTTTTTAAAGAAACCTTAGAATCTATAATGACTGTTTTCTTGTCAGGTAAATTGATAACCACATCAGGACGTAATAAATGTTTATCATCATCACGAAAGCTGGGCTGTATGATATATTCAAGATCTTTGCGCAGTCCGCTGCTTTCCAGCAAATTTTCTAAGATCATTTCTCCCCAATTGCCCTGAAATTTGACATCACCCTTTAATGCCCGGGTCAGATTGACCGTATCTTCACTGATTTTCTGGTTGAGCGATGAAAGCTGTTTAACCTGAGTGGCAAGAGAGACCCTGTCTCTGGATTCAATTTCATGAATATCTTCTACTTTACGCTTAAATTCTGTAAATTGTTCTTTAAACGGTGTCAATAAACTGGAAATTTCCTGCTGATTAGATTGTTTCAGCTGCTGGGAATTTTGCGAGAATATTTTATTTCCCAGCAGTTCGAATTGCTCACTCAACTGCTGCTTTGACTGTTCCAGATTTTCAATAATAAGGTGGGCAGCTTTTAATTTTTCATCCGATTTTATCTGGGTTTCAGAGAGCTGCTTCTGATATTCATACGACTCATCTCTTAATTCCTGAGTCTGCAATGATGACTTTTCAATGGCCTCTTTATAGTCATTGATTTGTGCTGCACGGGTTGCATAAATTGCTTTGAGCTCATTCATTTTGGAGAGTTCATCAATTTTTTTATATAAAGCAATTTCCTTATCAGCCAGTTGTTCACGTAATATATCCAGTTCATTTTCAAAATTTTCCAGATCCAGTTCAAGGATCTTTCGCTCTGAATTATTTTGTAGCTGCAAATTTTGTAATGATTGACTGAGTAGACGAGAGGATTTAGAACGATAAAACAACCAGAACAGGATGATGCCAGTGATAAAACTGCCGATTGAAACTAATATCAGGTGAAGAGTTTGCTGATCAATATGCATTTTTTAACCGGGCTATGGTTTAAAACGAGACTGTAGTTTATAACGGAATAGCGATTTAAATAAACTTGAGAGAAAATAAGCGACACCAGCAACCAGAATAATTGTTGCACCGGCAGGCAAATCGGGTTCATAGGAAATGAATAAACCGGTTGAAGTAAACAGCATACCCAAAATAGAAGCCAGCAGCATCATTAAACCAAGAGAATGAACATACTGTTTGGCAATGGCTGCCGGCAAGGTCAGCAATGCAATCACAAGAATCAGACCAACAACCTGTATCAGCAGAACCACAGTAATGGCAATAAGACAGAGCAGCAGTAAATAAAACAAATTGACATGAATACCACGAACAATAGCAAATTCAATATCAAATGAAATTGCCACTAACTGCTTATAGAAAACGGCAACAAAAACAATAGTAATAATATCAAGCAACAGCATAATAAACAGCTGCTCATCAGAAATAATAAGAATATTTCCAAATAGAAATGACATTAGATTTGTATTATACCCCTCTGATTTACTTATAAATATTATACCAATTGCCATTCCAACTGCCCAAATTGCACCGATAGTTGTGTCTTCCTGATGCTGCCATTTAAGTTTTATCACACCGATAATAAGGGCTGCCAGCAATGCCGCAATTAATGCCCCTGCAAATGGGTCCAGCCCCAGATAATAAGCAACGCCCATTCCTCCTAAAACAGAATGTGCAATACCACCCGCCATGTAACCTATGCGGTTGACCACCACAAAACTGCCTGTCAGACCACAGCCAATACTGGCCAGTATACCGCCGAATAAGGCATTTTGCAGAAACGACTGTGATGCTAAAGTAGTAAAGAATTCAAACATAGGGCTTTCTTTTCATAAAAATTTACAGTTTAAAGAGTGAGTGACTAACTATTAATTGCCCTTAATAATTAATGGTGATGATGGACTTCACTGATATGTCCGCCATACAAGGTATGAATGGTATCACTGGTCACTGGTGTAGAATCATGGCAAACCAGGGTTTTATTAAGACAGAAGACTTTATTAATATAGTCTGAAACAAAACCAATATCATGCGAAATAATAAGTATAGTCATTCGCTGATTAATAGTTTTGAACAGGTCAAAAATATCTTTTTCAGCTCGCAGATCAATGTTTGCTGTCGGTTCGTCCAGAAGTAAGATTTCAGGTTCTGCTGCCAGGGCACGTGCAACCAGCACTCTTTGCATCTGTCCCCCTGATAATGACTGTATTGAACGCTGTGCCAGATCATGTATTTCTGTTTCCTGCATCACCTTTTGAGCAATGGCCTTATCCTGCCGGCAATAGCGCCCAAAACAACGACTGATACCAAGACGTCCCTGCAATACCGTGTCTTCAACAGAGATGGGAAAATCACTATTAAAATTCGCATACTGGGGTACATAGCCAATCAGTTTTCTCTGATTTTTTATGGGTTTTCCAAAAATTGAGATTTTACCCGATTGCGCTTTATACAAACCAAGGATTAATTTCAACAAGGTGGTTTTACCGCCGCCATTAGGTCCAACTAAACCCGCAAAATCACCCTGCTCAATAATCATATTAATATTTTCAAGGATCAATAAGGATTCAAAAGAAAAATTGAGCTCATTTATTTCAATGGCAATATTGGTCATGATAATCAACTCTCTGTGATTAAACCGGCTAGAAACTCTACTAATTAGTGTTCATCCATAAATAAGGCGAATGAATTCGCCCCTACAATTGTGAATTCATAAGCTATTGAATAGTTAAACCTTTTCTCTGTAGGGGCGCTCTTTACTACAAGAGTATTCGCCTAAAACTATCAATTTACGGATGGACACTAATTAGGCACCAGATAAAAAAATAAAAATTTGTTAATGAAATGGACTTAAAAAAGAGCCCGGTTAATTTTATCAGCAATATCTCTCATATTCACCAGATAATCCAATGCCAGTGGATCAAGAGCAAGCAGCCGGGCTCCAACGGATTTGGCAATGGTTTGCGGTATTACCTGGTTAAATTGTTTTTCTATAAGAATATAGCTGACATTTTCATTACGAATACGATTAATTACCTGAGCAATCTGTTTTGCAGAAGGTTCTTTACCATCCATTTCTATAGCAATCTGAGTTAAGCCATATTGACGTGCGAAATATGAAAAAGCAGGATGGAATGTAATAAAATTATGCTTACTATTGTGCTGAAAAATACTGGAAATCTCTTTATGCATCACATTGATTTCCTCCTCCAACTTATTGTAATTGTTATTAAAATAAGTTTTATTTTCAGGTACTAGTGAATTGAGCGTATGCAGTATGATTTTAGCCTGCTGCAAAATTAACACCGGTGATAACCAGGTATGGGGATCCCAGGAGTGATGATGTCCGGGCAATAAGCTCGTATAATCCTTATCGTGCAAAGTTGATTCATTTGCAGCCATATCATTTATCACCGTCTTTTCAATAGCTTGAGTTTCAACAGGCTGGGTTTTAACAATTGAAATAGCATCATTAAGTGAAGCAACACGATCGATCCAGACCTGTTCAAAGGGTAATCCAATGGTAAAATAGACATTTGATTTTGAGTAAAGTGACATTAATTTCGGTGAGGGCTCAAAAGTCATAGGAGATTGACCCGGTTTGAGCATCACATTCACATTAACATAATCACCGCCAATACGTTCAACAATGTATTGCTGAGGTAAGATCGAAACAAATACTTTAATAGTTTCAGAATGCACTAAGGTTGAAAAAAACAGCAAACATAAAAAAGTTTGTATTTTCAAGTAATTATTATACATTGTTGATGTTAATTCTCTTTTTTTAGCTTTGATTACAGATTAATTAGATAAAACCATTAATTAGATAAAACCATAGGTGGTACAAGTAATTGCGGATCAACACGACGTTTAAACAAATTCATACGCCAGTCAAGATGTGCTCCGGTAACACGTCCGGTTGCACCCACTCTGGCTATCAAATCACCCTGCTTCACTCTGTCCCCCGGTTTGACCAGTAATTTACTCAGATGCAAAAAAGTAGACGAAAGCCCATGACCATGATCCAGAATAAGTGTACCGCCTGAAAAAAACATATCCGGATGTGCCAGAGTGATCACCCCTGATGCCGGAGCAACCACATCTGTACCTGTTGGCGCAGCCACGTCAACACCAAAATGAGGACGTCTTGGCTTGCCGTTAAGAACACGCTGACTGCCATAAACACCACTTATACGACCTTTTGTCGGCCAGATGAAGGTCTCCAGATAATCCACGCGCTCATCATCAAGTTTACGAGCCTGAGCAGCCTGTACCCCTTCTTTTCTGATACGAGCCAATACTTCTGGTTTTCGGGGTGATACTTTTGATTTTTCCAGGCCATCTATACGCTGGATCTGATATTCTCTCTTTTTTACATCCAGTACTTTGCTTATTATTTCGCCATCAAGTGTTACAATTTTCAATTTAACTGTTTTTGGCTCATCTCGATTAAAGCCAATAACAAAACTGCCTTGCGGTGAAACCCGAATCAACTGTTTATCATAAGCGATCTGACTACCGGGACTGGTTTGACCAATAACAATACCGCCCTGAATAAATTCACCTTTAAGAATGATGTTATCTGATAAGGTTTGCTGCTCGGCAAAAAGATTGAAGGGCAGAATACCCAGCATGAGAACTATAACAGACGGGAAATTATTGGCTAAAATAACTTTTTTTTCACTGACTTTTTTCACTGACTTTCTTTTGACTCATCAGGGTCTGTAATAAAAATTCAATTAAATGAGTAACTGACAATAAGCACTGATTGTATACTATTTTTACATTTTCAAAGATAACGGGTATACATAACACAGGATAAGGCAGAGTAATGAAGTAAACTTCAACTCTGCCTAACACAGGATAAGGTGGAGTAAAAAAAAACAATAATAACTCCACCTAACACGATATTATGTCACAAATTTTCCTTCGCGCAGTCTTTGGGCTTCCATAATCTCAATTTCATGAGCACCAGAATAAACAACATTGCTATCTGGAATAAAATCTAAATCTGGATTGAGGCGTTCATAGGGAACACTATTAAGAATCGTTTTCATTGCATTGAGTCGAGCCTCATGTTTGCTATTGGAGCGAATAATTGTCCACGGTGCTGATGAGGTATGTGTTTTTTTCAACATCTCATATTTGACATTAGTAAAATCATCCCATCGCTCCTGAGCCTGCACATCAACTTCAGATAATTTCCATTGTCTCAAAGGATCTGTTTTACGACGTTCAAAACGACGAGCCTGTTCTTCTCTGGTGACACTAAAATACAATTTAACTAATATAGTGCCTTGTCGAACCAGATCTTTTTCATACCCAGTGACACCCTTCATGAAATTTTTGTATTCCTGATCTGAACAAAAGCCAAAAACCGGCTCAACCATGGCGCGGTTATACCAACTGCGATCAAATAGAACTACTTCACCTCCAGCGGGGAGATGATTGATGTATTTTTGAAAAAACCATTGGGTTTTTTGCTCTTCTGTCGGCTTACCTAAAGCAACAATTCGGTAGTGTTTTTCATTCATATAACGTGTGACACGACGGATAGTGCCACCTTTACCGGAAGCATCACGACCTTCAAACAAAATAACCATTCGTTTTCCGGTCTCTTCCAGATATTTCTGCATTTTAATCAATTCTGCCTGATACGGTTTTAAAGATTGCTCCAGTTTAAATTTTTTAACGGCTTTTGAATTGCCCTTTTTTAATGCAGAATTATTTTCTAAAAGCTGTTTGTTTTCCTGGATCAGCTCTTCTAATGTTAATTCAGTCTCATTCATGATTAATAACAACTCCTTCATAGTTACTTATTACACTTATTCTATCATTCTAATATGTTGAAACACCACTACATTGACCTGTAATTAGTTAAAACATACCAATAGAGACTATTCCTACAAAAAAAATATAAATAAAAGGTATAATATCTGTTTGCAAAATTAATTTATAAGAGCCCAGGTATTTTTATGTCTCATGGTGGTCATCTGGTCAACCTTCTTGTTGAACAAGACAGAGCGGATAATTTAAAACAACAATCTGAACATTTTCTTTCTATTACTCTGTCCAAGCGTCAGTTATGTGATTTGGAGATGCTGATCAATGGTGCTATGTCACCATTAACCGGCTATATGGATAAAAAAACCTATGATTCAGTCATTCAAGCCACCCGACTACCTGATAACCTGCTATGGCCTATACCGATTGTTCTGGACATTGACTCAAAACTGGCAGATAAATTAAACCCTGGTGATAAAATTGCGCTGCGCGATACCGAAGGATTTATGCCTGCCGTATTAACTGTTTCTGATATCTGGCAAGCGGATAAAAAACAGGAAGCTGAATCGGTCTATGGGACCAGTTCTGAACTTCATCCCGGTGTTGATTATCTATTCAATCAGTGCAAATCACATTATATCGGCGGGCAGATTGAAGGGACTGAAGAGCCTTCTCATTTTGATTTTGAACACCTCTGGTCATCACCTGCAGAATTAAGAGAACAATTCAAGAAACGCGGCTGGCGTAACGTATTAGCATTTCAGACCAGCCAGCCTATGCATAAAGTCCATCAGAGCATCACCCTGCAGGCAGCTCGTGATGCCCAGGCTCATATTCTGATACACCCCACTGTCGGTACAACAAAACCGGGTGATTTAGACTATTATGCCCGCGTCCATTGCTATCAGGCAATACAAAAATATTATCCTGATAATCTGGCGGTCATGTCTTTACTGCCGATGGCCATGCGTATGGCTGGTCCAAAAGAAGCACTATGGCATGCCATTATTAATAAAAATTACGGTTGTTCACATATTCTGATTGGTCCTGAGCATGCTTCACCGCCAGCGAAACAACAAATAAATACCCCGCAAACTGCTGAGAAATTTTATGCACATTCAGCTTCACAAAGATACGTCGTCGAACATGAAGAAGAGCTTGGTATAAAAGTCATTGCTGTAGAAGAAACACGTTATGTCCCGCAAAGAAAACAGTTTCTCCCTCTTTCTATTATTAACAATGAGAATCTGAACAGCGATATGATATCCGTTCAGGATGTAAAAAATCGCCTTCATAATAATCAGATTATCCCTGAATGGTTCAGTTTTCCTGAAGTTCTCAAAGCTTTAAGCCGGGCTTATCCTGCCCGATGTAAACAGGGCTTTACACTATTTTTTACCGGGCTTTCGGGTTCAGGCAAATCAACATTAGCTAAAATCATTTATGCAAAAATGATTGAGCTGGGTGCCAGACCTGTGACATTACTGGACGGTGATATTGTTCGTCATAATCTATCCAGCGAACTGGGATTTTCCAGAAATGATCGTAATATCAATGTCAGGCGTATTAGTTTTGTCGCCAATGAAATTACCAAAAATTGTGGTATTGCCATTTGTGCACCTATCGCTCCTTATACAAAAATGAGGCAGGATGCCCGCTCACTGATTGAACAACATGGAACTTTTATTGAAATTCATGTTGCAACGCCTTTGGAAGTCTGTGAATCACGGGATCGAAAAGGTTTGTATGCTAAAGCCAGAAAAGGCATTATTCCAGAATTTACCGGCATCAGCGATCCTTATGAAACACCTGAAGCACCTGAAATTCGCATTGATACCAGTAACTTTTCACCGATGGAAGCAGCACAGGAGATTTACCTTTACCTGTTTAGGGAAGGTTATATAGAAACCTCAGAAAACTGCAGTCAGAATTAATCTTTAACAAATCAACGCCCGGGAAAATC
>DAOVUK010000525.1 GCA_030632625.1 Gammaproteobacteria bacterium | reverse complement strand
CTTAACAGTGGTGCAACAAAGATAACACCGGCCCCAAATTTCTGAAATCGTTGTGATGTCAGGACCATTTTCCCCCGCAGTATCAATAATTCATCATTACGAAAATCCTGTATGGCATGACCCACTTCATGGGCTGCTATGGCGATGGCTGTGAGTGACTTACCATTAAAGTTTTCGCTGCTTAAACGTACGGTTTTACTTTCCGGATCATAATGATCGCCATCTTCTGTTGTTTCCAGGGTAACCGGCAGCTGATAGCGATCAATCAGATGTTGTGCCAGCTCACCTCCGGTTCCCGGCAGGGCTTCAATGGTCTTGTTGTGACGCTTCATCACATACTGCACCCACCATTGCGGGACAAAGAATAGGGTGATAAAAATAAGAATAAGAATAATATAAATCATCTATTGAATGTTGGCCTGTAGCTATCGTCTGAATACTTGTTTTTGTGTATTTTATCCAAAACCTGAAAAAGAGAAAAGAAAAGGAGAGATTTACTGGGAAAATAAACACGATTCATGTACCTGCGTATGTTATCATCACACTCCGATTTATGTTCAATTCAGTAAAAAAAATGTATTTATGAGCCGCAAGAAAAAAAAACAATCTTCAGATAATCAAACAGTGGTTGTTCTCGGAGCCAGTATCAAACCCCAGCGTTATTCTTATAAGGCGGTCAAACTCCTTTTGCAATATGATCACAAAGTTATTCCCGTTCATCCAAAATTAACACGACTGGATAAGCTGGCTGTTGTTGCCAGTTTGTCAGACATCAGTACTCCTGTCGATACCCTGGCCCTGTATGTTGGTGCCGAACGAAGTCGTCCTATGATTGATGAAATTATTGCTCTTAAACCAGGTCGGGTGATTTTTAATCCGGGTACTGAATCAAAATTTTTAGAAAAAAAATTATCCCGTGCAGGTATTCCTTTTGTGCATGACTGTACTCTTGTTATGCTGCAGTCAAATCAATTTAATTTATAATTGAATATGTTCTGCTAGTCATCTCTATAAATGCTTTAAATTTAATAACTTAGTTTCTCACTGTTAAAATCAATCTTGAAATAATTGGTATATTATTATATTATAAATAGCCTCTGTTTCCTGAATTGATTTTTGGGAATTAATGTATTATTTTCAGGAGTCAGATGATAGATGAAAGACAGAATTAAAGCGCAGAAGAAAAAAATTGGTGCCGGAATATTATTTCTGTTTTTAGCTTTTTTTATGGCAGGAGTTGTACCTACTATCGAAATTGCCTGGGTAATGGCTTTGTTAATTCTGACAATTTACCTGTTTGCGTTTGAAGTTCTGGAAGTTGATGTGACGGCAATATCTGTGATGGTTCTGCTGGGTTTATCAACTTTATTTGCGCCTCTTATGGGTTTGCAAGCCGGGCTGGTCTCAACTGACATGCTGTTTAACGGTTTTTCAAGCAATGCGGTGATGTCGATTATTGCCGTGATGATTATTGGTGCAGGCCTGGATAAAACCGGCATTATGTCAAAAGTTGCTGCGTTTATTCTAAATGCCGGCGGAACTTCCGAAAAACGTATTATTCCCATTGTTTCCAGTACTGTGGGTATCATTTCTTCGTTTATGCAGAATGTCGGTGCTGCAGCGCTTTTTATTCCGGTTGTGAGTCGAATCTCTGCACGTTCCGGCTTGCCCATGTCTCGTCTTCTGATGCCTATGGGCTTTTGTGCCATTTTAGGCGGTACGGTCACCATGGTGGGTTCATCACCGCTGATTCTTCTCAATGACTTAATTCTAACATCAAATCAGGCCTTGCCTGAGGCGCAGCAGATGGATACCTGGGGCTTGTTTTCAGTGACTCCTGTTGGTCTGGCGCTGCTGTTTACCGGTATTATTTATTTTGTCGTTGCCGGACGTTTTGTCTTACCAAAAACTATTGATATGTCAGATGCCAGTACAGCAACCAATACTATGGACTATTTTCAGAATATCTATGGTATTGATTATGCCATGTTTGAACTGGTCGTACCGGCAAACAGTCATCTT
>DAOVUK010000220.1 GCA_030632625.1 Gammaproteobacteria bacterium | reverse complement strand
GGAAGATCAGGGGCCGTTCACCCTGCAGTGTTTCCAGCTGGCTTTGCTGCTCTTTAAGCTGCTGTATCAGCTCTGCACGCTGGTTTTCATCCAGACTTTCAGTATCGGCATCCTTTGTATCAAAGCCTTCAGCTTCTTCTGCACCAGAGCCTTCAGCTTCTTTAACATCAGAGCCCTCAGCGTCTTCTATACCAGAGCCTTCAGCGTCTTTTATACCAAAGCCATCAGTATCAGATTGTTCATTCTCTTTATTTTCAGCTGATGCTCCCTGCAACTTGCCACGTAATTCAAGAATTTTCCCAACCAGTGTTTTTTCTTCCTGCCAGCGCTTATCTACCTCTTCCAGACGCTCTTGTGCTTCCGCAAGTTTTGTGTCCGCGTTTTGCTTACGCTCCCGGGTATCAAGACCAACAGTCGTTTCACGATCGATAATCCTCAGCTCAACATTGAGTGCTTCTATCTGTCTGCGGCAGTCTTCGACTTCTGCAGGCACTGAGTCCTGACTGACAGCAACGCGGGCACAGGCAGTATCCAGTACGCTGACAGACTTATCCGGCAACTGCCGATCCGGGATATAACGATGGGAAAGCTTAACCGAATCTTCCAGTGCTTCATCCAATAACAACACCTGATGATGCTGTTCCATTACCGCAGCGACACCGCGCATCATATTGATCGCTTTTTCCTCGCTGGGTTCATCAATCTTGACCACCTGAAAGCGCCGTGTGAGGGCCGGGTCTTTTTCAAAATATTTTTTATATTCCGCCCAGGTGGTCGCTGCCACCGTGCGTAATGTCCCCCTGGCTAATGCCGGCTTGAGCAGATTGGCGGCATCACCACTGCCTGCTGCTCCTCCCGCACCAATCAGGGTATGCGCTTCATCAATAAACAGGATAATGGGTTTTTCTGAGGACTGCACTTCTTCTATGACCTGGCGCAGACGATTTTCAAACTCGCCTTTCATACTGGCACCTGCCTGCAGCAAGCCCAGATCCAGCGTTCTCAAAGTGACATCCTGCAAAGGCGGTGGTACATCACCCGAAGCAATACGCAGGGCAAAGCCTTCAACCACAGCGGTTTTACCTACCCCTGCCTCACCCGTCAGTATGGGATTATTTTGTCGGCGGCGCATTAAAATATCAATGATTTGTCTGATCTCATCATCGCGTCCGACAATGGGATCCAGTTCGCCCTGACGGGCTCTTTCGGTGAGATCCACAGAATACTGCTGTAATGCCTGCTGCTTACCCATCTGTGCCGGTGCCATAGCACCTGAAGCTTCTCCGGGTACCGCAGCACCGGCCAGTGCACTGCCGTCATGGGCCTGCTGGGCATCCTCTGGTGAGCCTGACACAATGGCATTAAACTCATCCACCAGGGTATCGCTATTAATTTTCTTAAACTGACTGGATATGGCATTCAGATTGTTACGTAAATCAGTTGTTTTAACCACGCCAACCAGCAGATGTCCGGTGCGAACCTGACTGCTGCCGTACATCAGACTGGCATATAACCAGCCTTGTTCAACAGTCTGTTCAACATGCGCAGACAGATCAGAAATTGCTGAGGCACCGGCGGGCAGACTATCCAGAACTTCAGTAAAATCACGCGCCAGATGTGACGGGTTCAATTCAAATTTTTTAATGATACGATGCAGGTCCGAATCCTGTGACTGCAGAATTTGATGTAGCCAGTGCACCAGTTCAACATAAGGATTACCACGCATTTTACAAAATACCGTAGCACTTTCAATGCCTTTATAAGCCAGATTATTCAGTTTGCCGAACAGCGCTGTGCGACTGATGTCTGTCATGCTATATTCTCCCGATAGAGATACAAATCATTTGCATCCTCTTTTCTTATTTCAAAGGTTTTTATATCACTCGTTCTTGTATCAATGGTTCTTTTGTCCTTTGCTTCATCTTGTCCTGCACCCATGCCCAGCCAGTTGGTCAGGCCCAGCTGACCCTGTTCACCCAGTCTGGCAGAAGGGACCTGTTGTTTATCCAGAATCAGATTAATATCCCAGTTAAATTCCAGACCAGTATAGTTCTTAACAATATCCAGCAGAATTTTCAGGCTGCTGCCGCCGGGCAGCAGCCTTTTATAGTCGTGCAGATCGACAGGACCGATGATAATGCGAAATTTATGCTGACATTGCCAGCTGCGTGTACCAATCACAGCTGACTGACCCAGACCACCGGAATCCTGATTCAGATAACTATAACTGTCATTCGGTATCTCCAGCCACTCGCCGACAAATTCCTGAATTTTAACCGCAACCTTTAAGAATTCACTCAGTATTGACTGCAAACCTTCTGCATGATGCGTATGGCAGCCCAGATGTGCAGCAAAATGCAATTTGGTATGATCCGGCATGGCATCCCGCTGCAGCAAAGAATCCTCTCCAAGTCCCAGCATGGATCCCACATAGAGCGAAAAGCGGTCCTGTTCCGGACGATCAAGCTGTACTGTGGGTTCTTTATTTGCCCATGACCGATAAAACAAACTGAGCAGTCGATGATGGAACAGATCAGAGAAATCCACCAGAGCTGAGTCTTTAGCATTGCGAATACGGTTGCGGGCAAATTCTGTCAAATGCAGTGGTAACGGGCCGTTTGGTCCGAACAGGCCGAAAAAATAGACGGATAATCTGGCCTGAGTACTGCTTTGATCCCCGGCACCAGACAGCTTAAAAGCCGCTAGTGTTGATGGTGCGAATTGCAGGCTGGGTGTTTGTCCAAGGCGTACAACATCATCCACAGGACGTTTAGATTGTCCCAGGCGCGGGTACTCAGCATACAAGCATTCCAGTTGCCGCAATGCTTCAAAAAATCCAAACCGATAGGGTTCCTCTGTCAGGAGAGCTATCAGTTCTAAAGCAGCATTCTTGTTCCCGCCCTTACCGGCCATCGCATAATTTCTCCACGTTCCAGGGTTTTCACCACTGTTTGAGTAAAACTATTGATTGATACATATTTGCAAAAAAAACGTTCCAGTACCGAACCCAATAAAAAGGCACTGGCCCCTTCAAAAACAGACTCATCCAGGAGTATGCTTATCTCAACACCACGTCCAAAACAGATCGGTCCGGCAACGGGAATACGCTGCACCACAGACTGACTCTTTATACTTAACAGCCCTTCCACCTGTTTAATGATCGAGGGTTCTGTAAAATCACTATAAAGTCTCAGCAAATCACGTAATGCATCTGCGCCCTGAGTGGCATCATCATTCACTATACTGAGATAATTTAAAGATAGATGATTAATCAGACGCCAGCCATGTTCACCCTCAGAAAAAGAGGGCTTCGGTGTTGTTGGTCCGACCAGACAACGCACTGAGTCAACCGGTGCGCTGATCTGCAGAGTAAAATCCGTCACTCCCAGTCCGGTACGCATCAACAGGGGTAATTCCCGGTTGCTGCATAAGGTACTAACACCCAGTTGTTTCAGATCACTATGAAAGGGTGTTTCAGTACTATCCACCAGTGAGATAAAAATTTCACTGCCAAGGTAATCTGCTTTCAGCCTGGCACGTTCCCGGCTGGATGATTTCACCGAAGCTTGCCGGCGCAGGGTATAATAGGCAAACTCAGCCCCGCCGCCCATCTCATCCTTGATAGAATAAAAAGGTTGAAAATCCACCTCATCTGAGGAAGCATCACCAAAACCGGTCACCCCTGTTACCGAATGCACCTCAAAATCACTTTGCCGTGTTTTATCGACAATCAGATGATACTCGGTACTACGGTGTGTCAAATGGATCCGATCAGCACGTTTGGCAAATAAATTAATTGCCGGTGAGCAATACAGGGCGAAATTCCGGGCACTGAGCAAATCTTCAAACTCAGTCTTTGCCGTATCCAGCAGGATAATAATTTCAATCTCATTGCCCTGACAACGCTGCAGTGCCGGCTGCAGGTTACACAGCTCAATAAATAAAAAGCGTTGCGGCAGAGCAAAATATTCCTGTAACAGACGATATCCCTGAAATGAGGCGGCTGTATAGGGAAGCAGTGACTGCTGCTGTTCAAAGCCCATTGCCTGCAGCGAATTTTTTTTCAGTTGTTCACGCCAGAGCGGTTTTTTATTAGTTCCCTGGGCATTTTCCTGGCTCTTTTCTTGGCTTTTTTCTTGCAATAGCACCGCCAGATTATGCCCTAATAGTAACTCATGAAGCTGCATGGGGAGTTCCCCGCTGCCATTTAAATAGACGGGTAAGCGCTCCATGGACAATTGATTAATATTAATATCAGCTACTGACTGCAAACGCAGGCGAACAGCTGATTTAACACCCTGCATATTGGGATCTGCATATTGTATCGCTTCTCCCAGGGGCAGGTAACTGGCTTCAGTTAATTGTAATGGCCATAACATCGTTTCATGGGCAGTTTGAAACTCACATCGGGCGCGTCCCTTGATACTGGTACTACTGAATAAGCGGGTGTGTCTGGGCAGCACAAAACCTTCTTCTGTGACGCCGCCTTTCATATCAGGCTGAAACTGCAACACCGTCATTGCCGGCAAAAGTGCCAGGTAATGCGGATAAATCATTTCCAGAAGATGCTGGGTAAAACGCGGAAATTCAGCATCCAGTTTAAGCTGAATTCGTGCCGTCAGAAAAGCAAAACCCTCAAGCAAACGCTCGACATAAGGATCGGCACATTCCATGCTGCCCAGATCCAGCCCAGAGGCAATTTTAGGGTAACTTTTTGCAAACTCACTGCCCATCTCATGAATATAACGCAATTCCTGATGATATAATTCAAGAAAACGCGGATCCATTAGCTGTCAAGCCCCATTAGCTTTATCCTTCAACTTTAGTCATTAAAATCCACCACCGACACGGAACCATTTTCAAGTTCAAACTCAGTGCGTAAATGCATATATAACGGTATCGGTTCTGCCCATAATTCGCCTTCGATTTCAAAGGTGATGGCATTATGATTGAACAGGTTCTCATCAGCCAATATACGCACAGCAAGAGTACGGCGTATAATTCGTGGTTCAAAATTCAATAATGCTTTTTTCAGCAGACGCTCCATGTTTCTTATATCTAACCCAGCTGCCGTTTTTCCGGTCAGATCAGGTAGCCCGTAATTCACTACAGAGGCCTCAACCTCAGGGTAGTCCTTAAGATCTTCCTGCGGGGAATATTGACGGGCATTCAGCAACCAGTCCAAATCCCTTTTCACACAGGCGCTGAGTTCAGACAGCGAACTGACCGAAGCAGACAGCACAGAGTATTTAGCACGCGCCTGATCAAGCTGCTGCTGTAGTTTTATACGCTGATTATTGCTTTGCACAGCATCAGCTGCGTTACTTTGTTCAATCACTTCAGCCAAAGATTTTTCAATTTTCTGAATCGTTTTTTTTTGTAACTCGATGGATGTATTGATTGCTGAATCATCCGTCAGACGATCCAGCAGAGAGGGTAATAAACGTTCTTTAGGCAGCGTTCTGGCCACCTTATTTTTCCCCTTCAGGCACTGCTTCACTATTAAATTGAATAGATCTGACATCCATCACTGCATATTCATTACTCTGAGTGGCCCAGATTTTCTGCCCCATACCTAAAAACAGCTCTTCACCACAATCATGCCATTGTGTTTTTCTCGACAGTGCTAATAGCGAACCATGCTGATAAGAAAGCGGGTAGCGACTGGGGATAAGACCATAACTCTCACCCTCATTATTCCAGGTGAAATGTGCCGGCAGCCAGACAACATCACGTAAATCAGTCGGCTCATCAATCACTATCTTTTTCAAATTTTCGATGGGCACCCATAAATAACGCCCGTCAACAATGGCTTCCATAACCGGCCCCAGACGAGGATCACTGTCTGCAAACCATTCAAACGCTTGTTCATCTATTATTCCCGAGGTCACCCCAGCCGCAGCAAACGCCTGAGCACGCAATTCTTGTGATTTTGCATATTCTCCCTGCGCGGTGAGTTTTAAGGCCTGAATTAACAGGGCGACCCATTCACCCGGTTTGCCAAAAATGACTGGTTCTTTATTGCCCAGAAAAACCTGTTCGCGAAACTGCTCACAGGCAATAACCTGACGATACATAGAAACCATCGCCAGAGTACTGTCGTCTAATTCTGCAGCTACGTTCAGCTGGGTTAAAGCCCGTTC
>DAOVUK010000115.1 GCA_030632625.1 Gammaproteobacteria bacterium | reverse complement strand
ATTAATTATGCAAAATTATATTCAAAACTACCCTGCTCATTGACATGAATCATCAGGCTGTCATAATTTTTTTCCTGACTGAGATTCTGCAGCAAATAATTTGAAATCTGCGGGATAATATTGTGATTAATAATATGATCAATGTTTCTGGCTCCGGTTTCAACTTCCTGGCAACGTCTTGAAATTTGTTCTAACACATTATTATCATACTTCAATTTAATTTTGTGCTCATGATCAAGCCGATGAGCAATACTTGAAAGTTTAAGCTCAGTCAATTCAGTCATGACATGACTATGGACAGGGAAATAAGGCACTATTGTCATGCGGGCAAGTAAAGCAGGCTTGAAGTACTGGCTTAATACGGGTCTTATGGCATCAACTAATTGCTGATAATCCGGCTGCGTATTGTTATTAACAGAGTTTTCAGCGGCATTTTCACTATTACACAGCTTAGAAATGATATCTGATGCTAAATTACTGGTAAGTATAATAGTGGTATTTTTAAAATCAATTTCTCTTCCCTCACCATCATTTAAAACACCCTTATCAAATACCTGATAAAACAAATTCATAATTTCAGGATTGGCTTTTTCAACCTCATCTAAAAGAATAACAGAATAAGGTCGTTGACGTACAGCTTCGGTCAACAGGCCTCCTTCACCATAACCAACATAACCAGGAGGTGAGCCAATCAAACGGGACACGGTGTGCTTTTCCTGAAACTCTGACATATTGATAGTGGTCATAAAACGCTCACCACCATATAATAAATCAGCCAGGGCAATGCCTGTTTCGGTTTTACCAACACCACTTGGCCCGACAAGTAAAAAAACACCATTAGGGGCATCGGGATTTGATAGTCCGGTTTTAGTCGTTTTAACCGCATTATCCAGAATATCGATGGCATGATCCTGACCTTTAATTCGCTGTTTCATTTTTATCTGAAAGTCATTAATGTCAGCTTCTTCATTGCTCATCATTTTACCCAGAGGTATACCTGTCCAGTCAGCAATAACAGCAGCAATAAGCCGGGCATCTACTTCGTAGAAGACTAATGCCGATTGATTATTTTTTATCAGGTCTTTCAGATTTGTTGTCAAATCGGATAAGCGAGACATTAAATTATCAATATTAGAAGCAACTTGCTGATTCTTTTTATTGGCTAATGTCTGGCGTAACTTTAGGATCTCATTGGCAATTTTTGATTCTTTGCGCCACTGAATATTCACTGCATCAAAAAGCCGCGATAATTCATCAATTTCTTTGCTTAACTGTAGTGTGGCTGTTGTATCAAAAATAAGCCCCATATCAATATCTCTTTGAATAGCCAATAATTGTCGTTTTAAAGAAATGTTTTTTGCCTGATACTCCTCAAGAATTGCCGGTTGTGAAGAAATACTGATTTTAACACGGGCACAGGCCGTATCGAGTACATCAATGGCCTTATCCGGCAATAAACGACCTGAGATATAACGCTTGGATAATCGAGCCGCTGCTTCTATGGCTTCATCTCGAATATAGACACCATGGGTGATTTCATACTTATCCTTTAAACCACGTAAAATAACCATGGCCTGAGCAGCTGACGGCTCCTCTAACTTAACCAGCTGGAAGCGTCTTGCTAAAGCCGGATCTTTTTCAAAGTATTTTTTATATTCACTCCAGGTTGTGGCAGCAATGGTTCTTAATTCGCCCCGAGCCAGTGCAGGTTTCAATAAGTTGGCTGCATCACTACCACCTGCCTGCCCGCCAGCACCCACCAGAGTATGTGCTTCATCAATAAAAAGAATAATAGGCTGTGTAGATGATTTGACCTCTTCTATAACAGCTTTTAGTCTTTTTTCAAATTCACCTTTAACACTGGCACCCGCTTGCAGCAGGCCCATATCCAGGCCCAGCAATCTGACATCTTTTAAAATATCAGGTACTTCACCCTTAACAATTTTTAAAGCCAAACCTTCAACCACGGCTGTTTTACCGACACCGGGTTCACCAACAGCAATAGGATTATTTTTTCTACGCCTGGCCAGAATATCAATTATTTGACGTATTTCACTATCACGGCAAAAGACAGGATCAATCTCATCATTACTGGCCTGCAAAGTAAAATCAATGGTATATTTTTGTAACGCCTGCTCCATAGTATTTTGCTGCACACCTGAAGCTTGTAATGAGTCAGAATCCATGCCTTGTTCAATTAACTTCCCCTGCAGTAAAGTGAATAATTTTTCCACAGAAATTGTTTCCAGCAAATCATAATACGCCATTCTGCCAAAACGATTGGGATTAGACAAAAGAGTCAGGATCATCGCGCCTGTGCTAATATGACTGATGTTTAATTTAAGTGAACATAATAACCAGGATTCCTGCAGCCAGTCAATCAGTAAGGGTGAAAACACCGGATGTGATGTATTGCCCGAACGGAGATCCTGAGTCATATGAATCGCACGATTCACTTTGGTGACAGAAATATCAAATTGCTTCAGTATATGAGTTAATTCATTTTCAGGAGATTCTAATAGTTCCAGGAGAAAATCTTCGATAGTAATTTCATAGCCGCCTCTGGCAACACATTTGCCACTGGAACCTTCTAATGCAGAACGTGCCTGCTTTCCTAAGTGAGCAATTAATGAGTCTAAATCTATATCCATTTTATAATCCTTTATTCAATTTCCATATATAGTCATGTCCATCCTGGTACAATGACCGACTTGTTTTGCTGTTTATGAGCACCAATCCAGGTTGTCCAGCCGAGCTTTTCCTGATTATAATCACTGAGTAATAATGTTGGAACTTCCTGTTTCAGCAGTTGCAGTTCGATATCATAATCCAGTTGATCACGAAGTATATAATTAATAATTTTTCCTAAGGGCACATAATAATCACCATCAGGTAAAAATTTTACAAATTGCTCATAAGATAAATTTGTTATTTTAATTCGAAACTTACCACTACGATCTTCTACTTTATCGCCAAGCACTAAATCGTGACTCAATGTTGCACACTGTTGCCCCAGGCGATTTTGTTGATCATCTTCAATTTCAACAAAACGCTGCATATTTGCACAAACAGATAGATATTTAAAACGGAAATAATATCTTAAAATAGATTCAATCATACTGGCAGAATGACATCTCATGCCTAACATACCAATAAACGGCAATAGCCTTTCCCAGTCAATATCAGGATCATTTCTCTGTTCCGGCCTAACCAGTCCGCATAAGGCAAACATCCAGTTGCTAAAGGGATCACAATCAAGCTCATCCCTATTCCTGGATGATTTATTCTTGTATAACTTGTTCTTGTATACTTTCTTCTTGTATATTTTATAGTAACGATATTTTTCCCAGCATTTATAAACCAGTGATATCATTCTATGGTTAAACAGATCCATAAAATCTTTAGTTGCATCGTCACTATTTTCTGATTGTAAAATCGCTTCACTATAAAATGCAGGCAATGGTGATGCTGCACCGTACAAGCCTAAAAAATTGACTGATAATTGCGCCACAAACTTATCATCTTTTTCTTCTACTAAAATAGAGTCAATATCAGATCGGTTATGCACTAATTGCGGATTCACACTAAATTGAATGAGTGTTTCCTTAAGTGCCTCTTTACCCTCTTCATTTGAAACTAACAGATGATAATCATTAAGTAATTGCACCGCCTGAAAAAAAGAGTATTGTTCACTATGTTTAACTAAATCATAAACTATATGATTGGCTGTTGACCGATCCTGGCTGGCCACTTATAAATCTCTCCCTGTTCAATGCCATGAACAATCAGTTCGTGGAATGAATTTAACGATACATAAAGTGAAAAAAACTCATTGAGTACCGAAAAAAATAAAAACATTTCACCCTCATTAGTGAATTTTGACTCTAAGACTCTCATTGTTGAACGAAGCCCGCGAACAGGACGGCCCTGATACAGGCGATCCACCCTATCCACGGTGATCGTATCAATACCATCCAGACGATGCTGGCTGGCTCTGGCCTGCTGGCGATCATAATAGCGCCGATAATCATAGGTCGATAATATTATTTTTAAGGCATCTTTATTCATTAAGGACTGGTAATTAAGTGACATGTTTGATATCAACTGCCAGTGAAACCCTTTATCCAGAGGTGGTATAAACTCCGGTGTTACCGGAGAAATATTTTTTACATCCACATATTCAGGCAGACCTTCACCGACAATATTTATATCACCAATCCCTAACTTAACTGCCAGATTACGATTGCTGCAAATCAAACCGGCTTCTATTGTTTCATCCTGAGGTGTTTCACCCTGTTCACACTGACTTACAAAACTAATATAACTATCAAGTGCCTGACCATCCTGAGACTCTTTAACACTAATTTTATAATACAATTGTGCCTTATCATCATTCAGGCTATGCTCAAATGATTCAAAATCAGGGTACTTCTTACGTTTATGATCACTATGTCCCCAGGCTTGAACATTGTTTACCTGGTAAATTTCATAATGTTGGGGATTAATTGCTGAAGGTAATAAACGATAATCAACTTTTTTATGATCTAACTTCAGCGGTGCTGATTTATGTTCAAATAAATTAACCACCGGGGTGCAATAAAGCCGCAAGCATTCTTTATTAATTAACACATCGGGAGCAAACTTTCTTGAAAAGCAACATTCCAGTTCCAGACTGGCAAAATTATCAATATCCAGTTTTTTCAATTGTTCAGCTAATCCATTTAAATGATTAAAATCGATAAATAGATATTTTTCTGATAAGGCAAAATATTCCTGAAGAAGACGATAACCATTAAACAGATTATCGCTATACGGCAGCAGGTGTTCTTTCTCTGAAAAACCAGCGGGAATAATGTTCTCAGAGTCCAGTGATTTTAAATAGACTTTATTCCCTTGTGTATCAAGCACACTGATCCGAACATCCTGTAAATACCGACAAAAATACAGATAAAGCAAGTGAGATGTCTGCAAATCACCAAAAAGATGAAAACGTAAGGAGTCCAAAGACATTTCATCAAAATTGGCCTTATCATCCAGTAATGAAAGCTGAATGGTGATATTGGAACCCGTTGTTTGTATGGAATGTTGAACATCGGATATGATTAATGGATACAAATCGACATCAAAACAGCTCTGAAACTGGCATTGTGTGCCATCAACAGGTGTTGATAGAACCATACTTTTACGTTTTACCTGTTTTTTTTCTGTCAAACCATCTCTGGGAAACATCTGCACCATGCTCAGAGATGGAATTGGTTTAAGAAAATTGGGCCACAGGAGATTCATCACAGAATGGGTCAGTTCTGGTAATTCATCTTCCAGTTTCTGTCTTAATCGACCGGTTAAAAAAGCAAAGCCTTCTAAAAGACGTTCAACATCAGGATCCTGAGCTTCTGTTGCTAAAAAAGGCGCCAAACGCGGATTCGTATCGGCAAATTCTGCACCCAGACCTCTAAGTGCAGTCAGTTCATCCTGAAAGTATTTGTTGACAGACATGCTTTGACCTAAGATCTAACAATAGCCTGACCTGAGCTGGTCAGAACTGTTTCAAAAGACAGGTTTTGCACGTCGTCATTAACAAAGACTTTGGTGACAACACTGAATTTTAATTCAAGAGGTTTATCAATATCAGGCTCGTGGGTGATTTGTACTGATTGAATTCTCGGTTCAAAACTGAGTAAAAAATCACGAATCGATAACTTGAGTTTATTGATAGCATCAGGAAATTGGGAAACAAATTCTGAGAAATCTGGAATGCCATAGTCTTCCGACGTGACCAGACTGCCCTTGCGGACATTGAGCATTTTCTGAAGACTATTCAAAATTGAATAGTGTAGAGTGACGTAATCAAAATGCAGTGAATAGCCGTGGCTATCACTGTTGATACGATCAAATAGTGACTTTTCTGAAATCATTTTCTGCAATCATCTGCTTAGTATGTATATTCCCTTAGCGCTAATAATATTATAAGAAGGCATGCGAAGTCATCAGGGCTTACCCTATGCTTAAGCAAATTATTGCTCAGTTCATCCCATTTATACCTGTTGCCTATGCTGCTGGGTATCTTTACTCACTTCAAGTTTACCCACCAGTGACAGGGTAAAATCAGCCCCCATATATTTAAAGTGCGGTCTGATTTGAACCGCGGCACGATACCATCCGGGTTCATTTTCGACAGGCTGCACTTCTATTTTTGCTTTACGCAATGGCCGACGACTTCTGATTTCAATTGACGGATTTTCCTGATCAGATACATATTGCTTCAGCCAGTGATTCAGACCTTGCTGGACATCTGCCTGTTCTTTCCATGAACCAATGTTTTCTCGTTGAATCACTTTAAGATAATGTGCTATTCTATTGATTATAAACAGATATGGAAGTTGAATTCCTAATTTAAAATTCGTATGTGCCTGTTTTTCCTGTTGCCTGTCAGCAAAATATTTATTACTTTGAACCGAATTAGCTGAGTAAAACGAGGCATCATCTTTGCCTCGTCTGAGAGTCAAAGCAATAAACCCTTCCTCGCTTAGTTCATATTCACGCCGATCAGTCACCATAATTTCTGTTGCCAGTCTGGCCTCTATTTGTCCCATAGCCTGATAATAATCATGCAGCAGGTTTTCCACCAGACCGCCTGATGAAGGACCAATAATATGCGGGCACCATCGATATTTTGCAAAACTGTCTGTTAAGCGCAGCGCAAATAAAAATGCGGGGTTTCCCCAGAGAGTATGTTCATGTTCACGACAAACCTGCTCTTCATAATCAATGCCGAAGTTGATGAGTTTCTCATTGTTTGTTTGATAAGGGAGGCGTAATAAAAAACGAGGCAGGACCAGGCCGATATAGCGGGCATCTTCTGTTTTTCTGAAGCGATTCCATTTTTGAAATTTAGGACTGCTAAAAACATCATGCAAATCGACAATAGCAGGAAACTGTTGCATCTCATCAATAGCAAAAAAATCACTATGGGTACCAGCAATGAAAGGTGTATGGGACATCGCACCAATGCTGGCAACTTTTTGCAATAATTTGATATCTGAACCTTTGGGTGTTAACTGGTAATTGCCAATCATTACCCCATAAGGTTCGCCGCCATATTGCCCGTATTCCTGACTATAAACCAGTTTATATAAGCCTGATTTGACTATTTCCGGTGCATCCTGCAAATCTTCAAGCAGATCAGATTGCGATAAATTAAGCAGTTCAATCTTAATATTCTCTTTAAAATTCGTTTGCTCTACCAGCAGATGCAGACTGCGCCAGGCTGATTCCAGTGACTGGAAAACAGGATGATGTAAAATTTCATCTATTTGCTGTTTGATTGCTTGATCAATTTCAGCAATCAGAATGCTTGCCAGAAAACCATCAACAGGCTGCTGGCTCAAATCTTTAAAGTGAGCTTTTAACAGTACTTGCAAAGCATAGAGAAGCGTTTTCTGTTTGTCTTTCTGCTGAGAATTCAAGTCAATGGTCTGTAGAAGCCCCTGCAGTACAGAAGGTGCTTTAGAAGAAAGCACTGAGGATACATTCTGCTCGTCCGGTTGAGCTGTCATAATAATTCCTTTTATGTTTTAGTCTATTCTACCCTGCCCTTGATTTTTTTTGTAGTCCGATAGAATGACATACCTGCATAAAAACGAACTGCAAATCTGAATCAGATGTTTAGTCTTTGCCAGAGACCGCTTTTAAACCACAACCATGACAGAAACAGACAGACCAGCCAGCCAAATACCTCAGCCAGCCAGATATACTCAAAATTAAGCTGCAGTATAAAAGCGGTAATATATACACAGAGCAGCGTAATAATAGTTACCATAATCTGAATAAATAATATAACCCGGGTATCACCTGTGCCCACAATGGCAGAATAGAAAGCTTCCCCTGGTACTGCAAAAAGAATTGCCAGGGTGATAATACTAAGGCTGTTAATACCATCCGTGATAATTTTTACATCGGTACTGAATATGCTCAGAATTGTTGCGGGAAATATCAGTGTAAACAAAACTATCGGTAGAATAATCACATAGTTCAGGATAATAATACGACGCAGCAACAGGCTTAGACTCGGTATTTTTTTCTGACCGATCAGATTACTTACCATTGAACACACTGTTTCTGAAAAACTGTCCGTTGGAATGAGCAGCAGTGAATAGCAACTGAAAATAATACTGGCTATTCCCAGTTCCCGTTCACCAAGCTGTTCAATAATT
>DAOVUK010000147.1 GCA_030632625.1 Gammaproteobacteria bacterium | reverse complement strand
ATTGCTGATTCAGGCATTGTCTTGCTGATTGTTCATCAAACCACCAGGGCGGCTGTTCGGCAAATGCGGTTTGTTTGCCTAATTGTCGCTGCAGAACTTCTTTGACTGCCAGTCCTTCTTCTAATAATAATTCACAAGGTCTGTGCCGTTCTAATTCAGACTGCAGAGACTCCAGACTGCTGAGTTCTGAGACGGTGAATTGACCACTGGTTAAATCAAGAATGGCGAGGCCGAATGCTCTGGCGTTTTGCCGATCATTGAAATCATTAGTCAGCTCTTTATCCAACTCTTTATCAAGCTCTTTATCAACTGCAGGGTTAATAAAGACAGCGGCCAGCAAGTTGTCTTTTCTGTCTTCCAGCAGGTTGTCATCAGTAATGGTTCCCGGGGTGATAATACGTACGACTTTTCTTTCAACGGGCCCCTTAGAAGTAGCCGGGTCGCCAATTTGTTCGCAAATGGCGACGGACTGATTAAGTTTCACCAGTTTAATTAAATAATTATCAACGGCATGGTAGGGCAGACCTGCCATAGGGATTGGTTCACCACAAGAGCGCCCCCGGGCGGTTAAAGAAAGATCTAATAACTGCGAGGCACGTTTGGCATCATCAAAAAAGAGCTCGTAAAAATCCCCCATACGGTAAAATACCAGCATATTGGGGAATTCCGCCTTGATCTTTAAATATTGCTGCATCATAGGCGTATGCTGCTGAAGATTTTGTATTTTGTTTTTTGTGGTGGTCATAAGCTGATAGCAAGTTTTTGGAAGCCGAATAAAATATCAGCCTATTATATGATAATAAACAGCAAGCTCGCCATCTTGTTGTTATTCTTTATGCCTTTAAATGCGCTGCTGATACGCTGTTATAGAAAGTAAAAAGGCTCGTAAAACGAGCCTTTTTACCTTAATAATTATTACCCTATAGCTATTACCTTACAGGAGTACTAGGGTAAACTTATTATTAAATAGTGATATTGAAGATTAAAGCAAAAGCGAGTATTGCAATTAAAGCAGCACCAGCTAAGCTGATAACTTTAACGATATTTAGAGCAGTTGTCATTGTAAGCATCCTTTGTGGATATTTTAGTCGATATTATTTTTTTATTATATTTTTATTATATTTTTCTGTCTTTGTCAGTACAGAAACGGCAGCCTTAACGGTGCCTGATTGCCAAAATTAAAAAAGGCTCTGAGGACTCTCTTAATAAGAGTCTCTCAAAGCCTTTTGGTGTTTGGCTCCCCAAGCATGATTCGAACATGCGACCAAGTGATTAACAGTCACCTACTCTACCGCTGAGCTATTGGGGAATTGCGTTGTTATTTCTAAGTGCTTTTGATCACTCACATAGAAGCAACGAAAGCTATTCTATGCATTTTGATTTTAATGTCAAGAAGCATTGTTAATAAAATTCATTTTTTTTGCAACAGATTTATAATATCAATGACTTAGCTGCAGGTGAGTGCTTTTCCTCCAGAAGCTTGAGAAGCTATTCTGGCCCTTCCTGTTCGTGAAATAATGATACCACTGGCGAATTTATCACCAAATTGGTTGCATAGAGTAAAAGTGCCGTTGCTGCTGCTATGACCATCCGGGTAATACCGGACGTAATTATGCGAGCCAAACCCCTTGTATTTTAATGATAGATTCACAGATAAAGCCTGCTGTATATATATTACCCGCTCATTATCATTAATTTTTTTATTATTATCCGTGTCAGCAAAAATAATCCAACCGTCAGACCACTGACCTGAGTAAGTGCATTGCTGACCATCATAACTTTTACATAAAAGTACTCTGCTATTGTTTTTTACTGCCTCAGAACGAGCCAGTTGATGATGACTAAATAGAGTATGCAATTGTGCTGCTTGTTGATTACGAGCAAGCAGATGAGAAAGTTCAGGTATTGCCGTGGAGAATAAAATTCCGGCAATAGCCAGAATAATGATGAGTTCAATCAGTGTGAATCCTTGAAGCTGTTTACTTTTAACTATTATCATTTGAAAATCCTTTTCAATATAAAAAATATGACTGTTTAAATAGTGTCCATCCGTTAATAAGGCGAATGAATTCGCCCCTACAATTGTGAATTTATAAGTTATTGAATAGTTAAGTTTTTTCTCTGTAGGGGCGAATTCATTCGCACAAAAAAGCTATTTATGAACGGACACTAAATAGATTACATGGCTTTATTTCTTTCTGTGAGAGGAGATTATGGAAAAATTTGTCAGACAAAGGTGCTTATTTATGTCAGAAAAGGAAGACATTTGATTTTATTTCCCATTTATTGCTTATTTATTACTTGCTGTATATCAAAAAGAGTAAAGTTTCTCAAAAATAAAAGTGAAAATGGTCTAAAATCATTATATATTTCGTCGAGGAGTGAGTATTGAGATAGAAATGAATGATTCAAAGCATACTATAAAAACACAATTAATGAAAAATCAGGATAGTCAGAATGTGCAATTAAAGGCACAATTTAACCGCTTGCTAAATAATGCTCATGAAAATCAGCATAAATTGAAACGCTTTGAAGAAATCGAATTTAAGTTAATGGCTGCTGAGTCAATTGAACAACTGCTGTATATAATACGTGATGAATACACCAGTTTATTTAAGCAGGATGCCTGTACTTTGCTGCTTGAAGATGAAGACTTATCGCTGCGGCGCTTAATACCGGAATCAATTCGGGATGCTGAAACTGATCGGTTTTTGACCTTATTGAATTTTCCTGTTGAACTGGAAAAATTAAAATATCTGCCGACTCAAATCACTACCGGTGTTTATAATATTGCCAGGCACCAGTGGCTGATGGACAACCCTCGTATTGAATCAATCGCAGTAATGCCTCTGATTCGTCGTGGCAAAAAAATAGGTGTTTTTTGCTGCGGAAGTTATGATCGTTGCCGTTTTCAGGTTCATGCCGCTTCTGATTTTTTACAGAGATTGTCTTTTATTATGGCCGTCTGTATTGAAAACGCTCTTAATTTAGAGCGACTTAAACTCAGCACCATGACAGATGATTTGACTAAGGTTCATAACCGACGGTTTTTTGATCAAAGATTGCCGGAGGAACTGGCCCGAAGTAATCGTTCAATGACAGCTGTCTCATGTCTTTTTCTCGATATTGATCACTTTAAGTCTGTTAATGATACTTATGGTCATGGTGTGGGAGATAATGTCTTATGCCAGGTTGCGCAAAGAATTCAAACGGTACTGCGAACACATGATGTGCTGGCCCGTTATGGCGGAGAAGAATTTGCAGTGCTGTTACCGGAAACGGATAATGATGAAGCAATGATGATAGCACAGCGAATTATTATTGCGGTGAATAAAAATCGTGTGGTGATTGATAAAAATGTAGTTTTAACTATTACTATTTCAGCAGGGGTATCAACCCTGATGACTGAAAACGATATTAATGATATAAAGGCGCTTGGAAAGAATTTGCTTTCAACCGCAGATCAAGCCCTGTATGATGCAAAAAAACAAGGGCGAGATCGTGCGATCAATGCCGGTTTGCTTGCTTTGACTGAGCGTGTCGAATGTCCGCAAACAAGTTAAATAATAATCCCTGGTAACAAATCTTTTTTTGGAATAATAAATGCAGTTCAGTGAAACCATTCTCAAGCGAAAATCCACCCGTGCTTTCTTAAATAAATCTGTCGAACCGGAAAAAATTCAGCAGATACTTGATTTAGCCCGTCATGCACCGTCAGGCGTCAACACCCAACCCTGGCAGGTTGCTGTGGTCAGTGGTGCAGCCAAAAAACAGCTGGATCAAAAATTAGAACAGGCATTCCGCTCAGGCTCTAAAAGCAATATGGATTATCAATACTATCCGACACGCTGGAAAGAACCATTTAAGAGCCGCCGCAAAGCCTGCGGCCTGAAAATGTATGCAACCTTAGATATCAGCAGGGAGGATAAACAGCGACAGCGTGATCAATGGGCTGCGAATTATAGAGCGTTTGATGCACCGGTTGTGTTGTTCTTCTTTCTGGATGAAAGTGCGGAAAAGGGATCATTTCTTGATTATGGCATGTTCTTACAGTCTGTGATGCTGGCAGCCGTTGCTCAGGGACTGGCAACCTGTCCTCAGGCAGCGTTGGCTGAATACCCTCAAATTGTAAAAACAGAGTTAGATCAGGATGAAAATTCATTTCTTATCTGCGGCATGGCATTAGGCTATGAGGATTGTGATGCACTAATAAACAGCTATCGTACCGATCGAGAGGAATACTCAAGCTTCACTCGTTTTTTTGATTGATTTTATAAGTTGTATGTTTATATGTTGTAAGTTTATATGTCAAAAGCAAGAAACAAGGAGCATGGGCTCAGACTTACAACTTACAACTTACAACTTACAACTTACAAACCTGCAACAGCAGGCTCCATCCGCTTCAGTGGTTTAACTATCATTTTACTTATATAGAATTCCAAAAAAGGTTGTTAGAAAATTTCAAGTTAGTCAAGAATATGCTAAATTAACTGCAATCGTTCTTTATTCTTTAAAATCGGCAAAATTGACAAAATAATGATTCAAGCACAGACAGAGAATGCCTATTCGGTCGATATTTTAATGCAGCAGGCCAGACAGTTAGCGGCCAATTATCGTCGTGCTACAGGTAAGACTCTGGCAGGTGTCAGTGGTGAACTGTGTACTTATGATGCCATTCGTCTGTTACATCTGGCTCCCGCAGCTGAGCAAATAGGTTATGAGGCTGTCGGTACAGAACAATCGGGCGATCTTCAGGGCGAAAAAATCCAGATAAAAGGGCGTACAATTTTTAGCGATTCTAAAAATTCGCCGCGCATTGGCCAGCTTAAAATGGAACAAAACTGGGATAGTGTTGTTCTGGTTTTATTGAATGATGATTATGAACCCTCTGAAATCTATGAAATTGATCGGGCAACACTGACTGATAATGTTATCGATAAGCACAGCAAAAAAGCTAAAAAGGGCGCAATGACTGTGGCTCGTTTTAAAAAAATTGCGACTCTGGCCTGGAGCCATGAGTGGCTGGGTGAGGAAGAAAAGGCGACTTAGTGCGTTTAGTTATCCCGTTATTTGTCAGCTTCCAGCAATGAGCTATGATTTAAAAACCATTTTCTCAAAGAATGGTTTGCTTTCCCAATACCTTTCTAATTACTCTCCCCGTGATGCTCAATTACGTATGGCTCAGAAAATTGAGCAAAGCTTAAAAAAAACAGGCATCCTGCTTTGTGAGGCGGGTACAGGAACAGGAAAAACAGTGGCCTATCTGGTGCCGGCAATATTATCGGCAAAACAAATCATTATCAGTACGGGTACAAAAAATCTTCAGGATCAGTTATATCGTAAAGACTTGCCCATAATCGCATCAATGCTCGAATCCATCAATCAGCGGAAACTAAATTATAGTCTCCTTAAGGGACGCAGTAATTATGTTTGCCTGTATCGTTTTAAAAAAGCATTAGATGATGCCTGGTATAATGAGCAGACTCAGGCCGATCTGCAGATCATCAGGCAATATCTGGGGCAAACAGAATTTGCCGATATTGCTGAGTTTGACAGTATTAAAGAACAATCCTCTGTGTGGTCAATCGTCACATCAACAACGGACAATTGTCTGGGTAAAGGCTGTCCTGATCATGATGACTGTTATGTTTTAAAAGCCAGAGAACAGGCTTTTGAAGCGGATATTATCATTGTTAATCACCATCTTCTTATGGCTGATCTCAAATTAAAAACAGATACTCTGGGCGAATTACTGCCTTCTGCGCAAACCTATATTATTGACGAGGCACATCAATTACCTGATATTGCCTCCCGCTTTTTTTCACGACAAATTTGTGCAAAGCAGATTAAAGATCTATTAAAGGACAGCCGACGTTATCTGGCAAAATCACCGGCATCTATTGAGCGTTTTATTGCCCTGAATAATGATATCAGGAGAATGCTGGATGATCTGCTCATGGTGCTTAAGAGATATAAGCAGCGAGGCAGCTGGTCAGAGATAAGCTCAGCCGTTAAACCGTTGTGCGATGAAGTGTTATACGGCTTAAGAAAACTAACAGTATTTCTTGAGTCACTGTCTGCCAGCAGCATAGAACTGGAAAGCTGTTATAAACGCAGTGATAAGCTGTTAAGCAGTTTTGAAGAACTCACGGGAACAACACCGGCAAGTATGATCCATTGGTTTGAATGTAACGGTCAGTCCTTTACGATTCAGCTCACACCGCTGTCAGTTGGTGATGAATTTAAGCAGCAGCTCGACTCAACATCCTCAAACTGGATTTTTACTTCGGCTACATTGACTGTTAACAGCCATGAGCCAGTAAACAGCCATGAGCCAGGCAACAGCCATGAGCCAGTAGACAGCCCTGAGCCAGTAAATAGCCCTGAGCCAGTAAATAGCGTCAATCATTCAGTACAGGCCGGATTGGAACAGCAAAGACAACACAATCAGGACAAATTATTATTTGCCCATTTTTCCAGTCAGCTGGCCCTGAACGATTGTCAAGTCCTCAAACTTGAGAGTCCTTTTGACTTTAGTCAACAGGCTATTCTTTATGCCCCGCAAAACTTACCACTACCCGGTGATACTCTGTATACATCATCCCTGATTAAAGCTGTTCTACCGATTGTTGAATGGCTGCAGGGCAAAACATTTTTTCTGTTTACCTCCTATCGCGCCATGTATGAAGCGCGAGAAATACTGCAGCATATGGACCTGCAGTTATTTGTTCAGGGTGATGCGCCAAAACAGCAGCTGGTGGATCAATTTAAAAAGTCAGACAGGGCTGTGTTATTAGGCACCAGCAGTTTTTGGGAAGGAGTGGATGTTAAGGGCAAGGCATTATCCTGTGTAGTGATTGATAAATTACCCTTTGCATCACCCTATGAGCCGGTATTACAGGCGCGAATTAAGCTGATGCAGCAGCAGGGTTTGAATGCCTTTTATCAATACCAGCTGCCACAGGCAGGCATGGCTCTCAAGCAGGGGGCAGGGCGTTTGATTCGTGATATTAATGATTTTGGTATTCTGATCATAGCTGATCCACGTCTGTTCAGTAAATCTTATGGTTATTATCTGCGAAAAACACTGCCTGACATGCCTGTAGAAACTGATTTTTCTGATTTGCAGAAAAAATTCGCTATGATGAAATTTAACGTTCAGGCAAAAACAGAAGCTCAATAAAGATTAATTTCTGTTAGAATATTCTTTGGTAACTATTCAGCGTGTCATTTATTCCTAATACATGAAAATATTGAATGAAAATACTAGGACACAAAAATTCAAAAAATGCTATATCAGGTGATTTATTGGAATTAGTAGAACAGGTTTTTTCGTGGATTGAGCGTTTTGAGATT
>DAOVUK010000323.1 GCA_030632625.1 Gammaproteobacteria bacterium | reverse complement strand
AGAGTTGGAAGAAGAGTTATATGAAGAGTTGGAAGAAGAGTTGGAAGACGGCTCAGAATTCAATAACCAGGGTCGGGATTGCTGAGGAAAATAAAACTGCGCGTCATCCCAGTCATCGATATTTTTGGGTTTATCCCAGGCAGGAATTCCAGGAATAAAACGCTGATGCAGACAAAGAGCTGTCTTGATCAAGCTGGCCATCCCTGAAGCAGCAAAAGTATGACCGATATTGGCTTTAATACTGCCTAAAGCACAGGTTTGGATCGGCCCATGAGTAATATTTTCTTTATCTTTACTCTCTTGTTCCTGCTCATTGAAGAAACTGCCCAGCATCTCAATTTCAGCTTCATCCTGTTGCGTAATACCGCTGCTATTTAATTCTATGTAGTCAATGTTCTGCCGACTAATTCCAGCCTGTTGCAATGCTTCATCAGCAGCCTGCTGCAAACTAAAAGATGCACTATTTTTGTTACCTTTTATGCTATCCCTTACACCTGCAAAGCCTTCAATGCTGGCATAAACTCTGTCATTTTCTTCAATTTGATCATTGCGTTTTAGAACAACTGCCCCGGCACCTTCACCAATGCTCCAACCAGCCCCATTCTCAGCAAATGATAAATCAGCCGTAGCAGACATTTTATTGCGTTGATTCTGCAGATAGACATGTTCAATGCCACCGGCCAGATCAACGGCACCTACCACCATAGCATCTACTTCACCCGCATCAAGAAATAGTTTTGCCACTTCCAGTGCTTTGAATACTGAGTTTTCTTCGGATGAAATAGTAAAGGCCGGGCCTGAAAAGTCCCATAAAGAACAAATACGGCAAGGAATAATATTGCCGATAAAACTGGTAAACTGATTAATTTCTACGGCGTTATGAAGACTGTCTTTTAGTAACTCAGTGAGCTGCTGCTGTTGCTCTTGTGATAATTTAATATCACTATGACGTAAACTTTCCTGTAACTGCCAGGCGGCATCAATACGACCACGGAACTGATGGATACTCAGATCCATTTCCATGGCAACAATCACTCCAACGTTACCGCCCTTAGGCAAGGTAGAATCCTGCAATGCTTCATCCAGAACCTTCATCATTAATAATTGCTGTGGTAATAAAGGCGCCTGCTCTTCCGGCGGGATCTTGAAATACAGATGATCAAAATCAAACTGATCAATAAAGTTGCCCTGAGGCATCTCCAGGTCTGAGCCTTTCCCTGTAGAGAGTCCAAACTTATTCAGTATCGTCTTGTCTTGCTCTATTCCCTGCCAGCGTTTTTCTGGTAGTACAGAGCGTAATTGTTGACACTGATAAATGGTATTTTCCAGTTCAGACAAATTTTTACTCTGACCAAAATGAGCACCCATACCAACAATGCTGATTTTTTCAACCGCTATGTCATGATTAGATTGACTCTGTACTTCTTTCTGACCTTCAATATGCTCTTCTAAGATCAGGTGCGCATTGGTACCGCCAAAGCCAAAAGCACTGATGGCGGCAACTTTCTTTTTTGATGAAGCCTTCTTGTTGCTGACAGAGCTCCATGGTAGGTTCTTTGTGACAATCTTGTCACCAGCAATTTTGCTGGAATCAGAAGTTATAGGATCTTTAATATTAATCGTTGCCGGAATTAAATCATTCTTCATAGCAAGAATAATCTTCAGCATACCGGCCATACCTGCCGAAGTCAGCAGGTGACCAAAATTCGATTTTGCAGTGCCCATACTGAAGTGAACATTTTTATCCGCAAAAAAATTCCCCATTGAATGAATTTCAGTTTCATCACCAAGGGGTGTTCCTGTTGCATGACATTCAATATAATCAACATCTTCGGGATTGATATCTGCATCATTGTAAGCCCGTTCATAACAGGTCGCCTGACCTGCCTCATTGGGACTTAGAACAAACTTGCCTTTACCATCATTGGATAAACCAATGCCGCTGATCACCGCATGAATTTTATCGCCATCGCGAATGGCATCTTTGTAGCGCTTCAGGACAAACATACCGGCACCTTCGCCAGTGTTTAATCCAGAAGAACTTTTATCTAAAGGGCGACTAATTACATTTTCCGGGAATGCCTTAAAGGTCGAGAAGCCCAGAGAAACGAACCAGGGATCAGCTGCACTCACTGCACCAGCCAGCATCATATCGGCTTTATTTGCCAGCAGATATGAACAGGCAAGCTTCATACTATAAAGTGATGAGGCACAGGCCGCATCAAGCACCATAGAAACATCACCTAAGGCCAGAGCCTGATTAATAATACTCGCAGGATGACCTGCAACCATACCATTGGCAAGGTCCCCTTCCGGTTCATCACCCATTTTAAAGTCCGGATCACCCAGCAGCTGTTTTAAGGGTGTTGCCATGGCCTGATGATAAAGCGGTAAAAATAATTTATTGGATTTTTTTGTGGGAAAAGAAAGGTTGCCCAGAATGACTCCACAGCGGGACAACACTTCATTTTTATTCTTTTCTTTAGAGGATTCTTTAGAAGAATAGTCATAGCCGGCATCTTTTAATGCCTCACGACTCACATGCAGGGCCCATTGAAAGGTATTATCAAGGCCATTGAGTTGTTCAGACTCAAGTGCATAGCCTTTACTATCGAACTGGAAGTTTTTAATATAACCTCCGGTAGTACAATAGTATTTATCTTTAGTGCCTTTTTCAGGGGAGAAATAGTCATCCGGATCACGTCCCATGTGTTCTGCATCTGCAGAGACACGTGAGTCTTTATTGGCAACCAGATTCTCCCAATAAGCTTCTGGTGTGTCAGCCCCGGGAAACAGGCAGGCCGTTCCAATAATCGCAATTTTTTCCATCTATATAAATCTCCACTTTAAACTTAAGAGTATGATCTTAAGGTCAAAGCATCATGTAAAAGGATTAAATAACTGAATATAAAAATAGTTATTTTTGTATATTTCATCAATAAATAAGGCGAATGAATTCGCCCCTACATGATAGTATTCCATAGTGTAGGGGCGAATTCATTCGCCTTATTATGTGCAATTTATATATGCACACTCAATTTTTACTGCCTTATTTCTTTGGTTTAAACATTGCATTCAACGTTTCACTGACTGTGACTTCAGCACCAAAGGCTCTTGAATAGACATTACCATTTTGATCATGTATGACCACATCCGCTTTCATATTGGTTTCTGACGTTGAATCAACATCTAATGAAATATAAAAATCTTCCTTGTTTGGAATCGCCTTATAACTCATCACTTTCAAAAATTTCAATGGCAGGCTGCCCAGATGACGATGTTCTCTCACCCAGACTAACATAGCCTGAAACATCAGGTCTGTGGCGAAAGGATTGATTGAACTAATGGGGAACTGTCCCTGCTCTATATCCTTAATCTTATTCAAATTACACAATAAGGTTAATTTCTTCATTGAAGTGTTAATGACTTTTTCGATCCCCTGAAACAAAGAACCGTGGAAAAGTGTACCGTCACTGTACAAAGTCTCGCCAGTGGTATTTTGTGTTTCATTCAAATCAGACTGTGTATACAAAGGGACTTCAGGTATTTCTTTAGCGACTGAAATGTCAGCCTTATAGTGCCAGACTGGCTTGCCATCACTTTTCCTGGAAGAAATAGTTACCTGCAGACGACTGATATTATCATCGTTAGAAAGTTCTTTGACATCGACCTGATAGGAGTCAGCCTGAGCTTTATCAAAGACAATGCCCTTCAATACCTGAAAATTATCACACTCAAAGAAAGTCTGAGAAGGATTAATCCGTTCACAGATATTTGCCATCCATGAAAGTGCCGTTGCCGAAGGTAATACCGGATTAGCGCCAATAACATGGTCATTCAAAAAGGGGTTATCTTCTAATAACAATTTAGTGTTGATTAAAAAAGAACGTAAAGGCGTACCCGTTTTATCGATATCAGCACGCATGGAACTGCCGACTAATAATTGTATTGTATCTGCTCTATCCTGATGCAATTCATTGCCGAAAATCTCAACACCTTCTTCAATCGGAATAATTTCAACATTGCGTTCTTTAAAGTAACGTTTCAATTCTTCTGTTACCATACCGCCATCCCATGGCCCCCAGTTAAAGGAAACAACATGGCATTTAGGATAGAAACTTCTGAACTGATAGGCTGTTTTATTCAGAATTTCATTGGCTACAGAATAGTCAGATTGACCCGTATTACCATAGAAACCTGCCGCCGATGAAAACATCACCAGATATTCTAATGTGTCTTTATTAACCAGAGACAGCATAGCTTCCAGGCCATCAATCTTGGTATTAAGTACTGCATCAAAATCAGCTTCTGTTTTCTTGTTGATCGGTTTATCCGCTAAAACACCTGCACCATGGATCAGTCCGGTGATTTTCCCCAGTTTCTTGACTGCAGGGGCAACTTTTTCTTTGAGCGCATCACTATTTGTGACATCAGCACTGATATATTCAGCCTGACCACCCAGGCTTGCAATCTGCTTCAGGGTTTTACTGATTTCACGTTCAGATTTAATGGCCCTTAAACGTTT
>DAOVUK010000366.1 GCA_030632625.1 Gammaproteobacteria bacterium | reverse complement strand
CGCTCAGGATGCTGAGGACAAAATTACTGCAGGCGCTGAACTGGTACAAATATATACAGGTTTTATTTATCAGGGCCATCAGTTAATCAAAGACTGTGCTCAGGCACTGAAATGATTTGTGTCCATCCGCTTATTTGTCACACTTTATAAATACAGCAAATGCAGGAGCGAATTCATTCTCCATTATTAATGGATGAGCACTTGACGGGTAGAGTTTTTTGACTTCTTACTCTATCTTATTTCGTATTAAAATGACTTTAAATAGACAACTACTCAGGGAATATGATTCTCCAATGAAAAACCAAATTAACTTTTTTATTATCATTCTATTGTTTTTATTTTTAACAGCCTGCGCATCGGTTGATTATTCACAGGAAGCAATATTTCCTGAAGCCAGGCCTGATCAGGCGCTGATTTATTTTTATCGTACGCCCGGTTTTATTGGCTCAACCTATCGTTTTAATGTTTCAGAAGGTGATAAAGTTGTAGGTGCAATGGCTCAGGACAGTTATTTCTATCTGTTTACTGATTCCGGCGAACATACTTATTCAGTGAATGATCAATATGAACAGCAGGGCAGTTTTATCAAAATAAACGTCCAGGCGGGTAAAGTCTACTATGTAAGAGTTGATATTGATTATCAGCTACTTGGTGGTGAGGCGGTATTTACCCCGGTTGAGCAGGCAGAAGCATTGCAGCTTTTACCCAGTCGAAAATATGTTGTTCCAATTCAATCAGACTCGTCCACATATAATATTCATGCTGAGCATTAATGTTATGTCAGACGTGAGTCGTAGTAAAATTTCATCATCGAAAACAACTGAAGCACTTGAAGTACAAAGTTTCAATACTGACTTATTCAGTTTTCTGGATGCTTCACCAACACCTTATCATGCGGTACAAAATCAAATTGCGTTATTAGAGTCCTATGGTTTCGAGTGTTTATCGGAAGCTGAATCCTGGTCATTAGAATCGGGTGGTCGATATTATGTAACTCGCAATGGTTCTTCTATTATTGCCTTTGTTTATGGGCAAAATAGCCTGCTTGAAACGGGCATTCGTATGTTAGGTGCTCATACAGACAGCCCTTGCTTAAAAGTAAAACCCAATGCTGAAATTGTTGCTCATTCTTATCTGAAACTAGGTGTTGAAGTCTATGGCGGGGTATTATTAAATCCCTGGTTTGATCGTGATCTGTCACTGGCTGGAAAAATAGTTTATCAGGATGATAAACAAAACATTAAAAGCTGTCTTATTGATTTTAAAAAACCAGTAGCCACCATTCCCAGTCTTGCTATTCACCTCGATCGAGAAGCAAATAAAAAACGTCATATCAATTCACAAACTGATATACCGCCGGTACTGATGGTTATTGATAATAATTGTTCAGATTCAAAAGAAACACCTGACTCTGAGCAGTTAAGCTTAAAAGACATTTTACTGCAGCAGGCAGAAAAACAAAATGATGATTTGACGATTAACCATATTCTGGATTTCGAACTCAGTTTTTATGATAGTCAAAATGCTTCTTATGTTGGTTTAAATGAAGATTTTATTGCCAGCAGTCGTCTGGATAATTTATTAAGCTGCTTTGTCGGTACTCAGGCATTAATGCGGGCCGATAACCAGGGAACCAGTTTGTTAGTCTGCAGTGATCATGAAGAAGTCGGCAGTGCTTCAACTGCCGGTGCTCAGGGACCGTTTCTGAAATCTGTTTTAGAACGCCTGGCGGATTCGGCTGAATCACTGACTCGTATCGTTGATCAGTCAATGATGATATCAGCTGATAATGCCCATGGCATCCATCCTAATTTTGCAGATAAACACGATACAAATCATGGTCCCATAATTAATCAGGGCCCGGTTATTAAAGTCAATGCTAATCAGCGTTATGCTTCAAATTGTGAAACTGCTGCGGTCTTTAAAGTGCTGGCAGAAATTGCTCAGGTGCCTGTGCAGAGTTTTGTAGTGCGTACTGATATGGGATGCGGGAGTACCATCGGACCCATTGCTGCAACTGAAATTGGTGTTAAAACATTAGATGTTGGTGTGCCCACCTTCGCCATGCATTCTATAAGAGAGTTATGCGGTAATAAAGATGCCTGGTATTTATTTTCCGTATTGCAGAAATATTTTGATTTTAAGCATTGCATAAATATTACATAAACATTTCATCACTATTTATAACCACAGACGAGTAAATTATAAAATGATCATACGGGATATTGTTGTCCATTTAATTGAAAAACAGGCTGATTCCGGGCCGTCAGCTCTTTCTCTAAGTAAGGAGAGTATTACAGCATCCCCGACGCTGGAATATTTTCTTGAAGAACTTAACAAAGTCTATAATAGTAAGCCAAGTAAAGTGTTCGGCAGTTTTCTTGAACTGCAAAAAAAACAGCTTGATTCCAATTCTAATGAAGATGCAAATGAGATGAATGATGAGTCATTCACCAGCAGCAAAGATTTGCTGAGCCGTTATCTTGAACAACAAATTAATTTTATTGATTACACTCAGCAGTCAATGAATTTATTGAAGCACTATATTGACCAGGCCAGTAAGGCAACCGGCGGTTATATTGTGTTTGTGCACTATACGCTCTTCGGTAGTGATTTTATGCTGATTGTGATGCTGAACAATGTTGCCGGAATTGCTGTTGATAGTGAGCTGGGAATAAATAATATCGACTATCTTGATATCAGTAAGCTGCATCTGGCGGCTCGAATTGACTTAAGTTTATGGCAGGAAGATCCCGAATCCGGACGCTATATTTCAATGATACGCGGTAAAGAAAGCAATAAACTTTCAGATTATTTTCGACTGTTTATCGGCAGTGATGAAACGATTAATTCCAGGCAGGAAACCAGTGAGCTTTTAACCGCTGTCAGTCAATATTGTGAAGAAAACATTCAGGATGATGAGCAAAAATCACAATTTAAACAAAAATCCGCTGATTACTGTCTGGAGCAGGCAGATAAGGGACAAAATGTTGTGTTAAAAGATTTTTCAGGTTATGTGGCTGATAGTGCTGTTGATGATTTTATGAATTATATTAAAAGTGAACAATATGAACTGAATAATGAGATATCCCCGAATAAGACTGTTATCAGACGTTTCAATAAGATCAGCGGCCGAAATCAACAGGTGAGCATTACCATCAATGAAGAAGCTTTGGGTGATACGGTTATTTATGATGCCGAAAAAGACACCCTGACATTCTCAGACCTGCCTGCCTCGCTAAAAACACAACTGCTCAACCGCTGAAGCAAGCCGTTAAAAAAAATAATACAATTCTGGTATTATTTTTTAAAACTTTGAACTACTCTTCTATAATTAATTACGTTACTACTCTATATTTATTTACAAAGGCAAAAGTTGAATGAAAAAATTATCCCTGGAGGATATTACCCGTCTTAATGTATTACTGGATGACACGCTCAATCAGGCCAGTAAGAAGCAATTAGCAACCTGTATTAAATTGCTGGGTACTTCTTTGGCACATCTGAAAATCAAGCATCAGGTTGATGAAGATAAAAATGCTCAGGCATTTTCCGCTTTTGTTCAGGAACTGGAAAATGAATCAGTGAGTGAGGAATTTAATGAACTGGCGGCAAAAACAATCGTTGAATGTGCAACGGCAATGGCTGTTGCCAAAGAGCAAAAATAACGGCTGCTCATTAGTTTTCATAATAAATAATAAATCAATTTTTTTTCTAATAATAAAAATGGAATTCATTTAATGAATAAATTGTCCCTAAGGATACAAATTATTGCTCTGATGGTGATCGCTTTGCTGGTGCTTGCCTTATCGCTGGCCTATACATCCATATCACAGAGCACCAATGCCTTAATGCTACAAAGTTACAATTCCCTGACATCAGTCAGAGATATGAAAAAAACTCATATTCAGAACTTTTTTTATGAACGAATGAGTGATATCAAGGTATTGGAGCGCAGTAAAAATTTACATGAATTTATTGGTGACTTTCAACAAATTGATATAGAACTTCAGGTTAAGGCGCATGACCCTTACCCTGTAAACGATCCGATGGTTCATGAAAAAACAGCCGCTCATGAGGACTTCTTTCAGGG
>DAOVUK010000116.1 GCA_030632625.1 Gammaproteobacteria bacterium | reverse complement strand
TCAGTAAAGGCTGGTTAAATGTTTTAAATGCGGATATTGAATTTAAACCGATACTGACAACAGCTTATCAATTAGCGGGAAAATACCAGACTTATTCTATGCAGGATGGCTGCCAATTGGTTAAAGACGGACTTGAAGAAGTGCTTGAGGATGGTACTGGTTTTTATCAGCAATATTCTGATGATGGCCAGTGCTTTATTTTTGAAACACGTTATCGCTGGACTCATAATGATGCACAGCTTGACTTGCAATACGTGAGTGAACACCGTCGTCCGGAAGGAATTTGCAGTAATGAATTTGAAGCCTGGACCGTGCCTGAGGCAGAATATATCAATGATAGCTGTCAGTTAAGAACAGAGCCGGAAGGAGACTTTGCCTGTTTGTATCAATGGGATGGGGTTTTGAATAAGGCAGTTTACAAACGGCTGTAAGTTTGTATGTTGGTATGTTTATATGTAAAAGCGTAACAACTTACAAACTTACAAACTTACAAACTTACAAACATATTAACCAGTCAACCATAATGCCTTTCAATATATTTTGTCACCACTGTCTGAAACTCTTCAGCAATCCGATCACCTTTAAGAGTAACTGTTTTTACCCCGTCTTCATAAACAGGTGCCACAGGTTTTTCACCATTGCCGGGCAGGCTGATGCCAATGTCTGCATGCTTGCTCTCGCCCGGGCCATTAACCACACAGCCCATAACGGCAACATTAAGGTTTTCTACGCCGGGATATTGGCTCTGCCATTTCGGCATAGATGTTTTTAAATAATGCTGAATGTCTTTGGCCAGGTGCTGAAAGGTATCCGAACTGGTTCTGCCGCAGCCGGGGCAGGCAATAACCGTTGGTGTGAAGGTGCGTAATTCCAGTGCCTGCAGGATTTCCAGAGCAACCTGAACTTCTTTTGTGCGAGGCTCGCCAGGCTCAGGTGTTAAAGAGATTCGTATGGTATCACCAATGCCCTGCTGCAATAAAATAGCTAAAGCTGAAGTCGATGAAACGATGCCTTTACTGCCCATGCCGGCTTCGGTCAGACCAAGATGTAAAGCATAATCACAACGTTCGCTGAGATCCTGATAGACCTTAATAAGATCCTGAACGCCGGACATTTTACATGATAAGATGATCTTATTATGTGCAAGACCTTGTTTTTCCGCGGCACGAGCAGAATCCAGAGCGGAGGTGATCAGTGCATCATGCATGACATCAGTTGTTTCTCTGGGCTTGCTCAGGTGATTATTGTCATCCATCATGCGGGCCATTAATTCCTGATCCAGACTACCCCAGTTAACACCAATACGAACGGCCTTGTCGTTCTGCACCGCAATATCAATTAATTGTGCAAATTTATCATCACGCGAATGACCCCGGCCAATATTACCCGGATTAATCCGGTATTTTTCTAATGCCTGTGCACAGTCAGGATATTTGCTTAACAGCTTATGACCATTAAAATGAAAATCGCCGACCAGCGGCACATCCAGATTCATTTTTTCCAGTTGGGTGCGAATTTTGGGCACCGCCTGAGCCGCTTCTTCAGTATTGACAGTAATGCGCACCAGTTCAGAACCAGCCTGTGATAACTCTGCACATTGTTTGACTGTGGCGATGACATCAGTGGTGTCGGTGTTGGTCATTGACTGAACTACGATGGGATTGCCCCCACCGATAAGAACATTGCCGACTTTTACTGTAGTTGTTTTTTTTCTCATGGTTTTTAAGTTGTAAGTTGTAAGTTAAAAGAAAAATCAAAGGCAGTTCTGGAGTTTATATATAAATTTATGTGCCTTATATCTTCCGATTACCCACAAGTTGCAGCCATCATACAAGGGGTTGTGCTGCAATCAATTTAATGAGTTACGAATGAAATGTTGTGCTGTTTTCCAAATGACAATATGATTCCAATTCAATTGGCCAGCTCGGCCATAGTAAATTCACGTATTCATTGGCCTACAGCATGGAATCAAGCTGCACATTGGCTGCAACTTGTGGGTAATCAGGTATATCTTTATCTTTTGCTGTTAACTTACAACATACAACTTACAACTTCTTTTTAACAGCTTTCTTCTTCACAGCTTTCTTCTTCACTGCCTTTTTCTTCGGCTTAGGTAATTCAATATCCCATTTTCCATCACGATAATGTCCAGTCCAGCCCGTTGCCTTGCCTTCTTTATTTTCAGACATAACATATTGCTCTTTATTTTTCCGGCTGAAACGGATCATCACCGGGTTGCCCTTGTTGTCCTCAGTGGGTGCTTCGCAAAGATAGAGAAACTTAGGATCCAGCTCTGCTTTATGGGGTAATAACTCACGGATCAATGGTGCACGGGTTTCCCGGGAGCGGGGAAAAGCACTGGATGCCATAAAGACACCTGCAGCACCATCGCGAAAGACAAAATAACCCTCTGATTTTTCACAGGGTAATTCTTTCATGTGTATGGGATCGGCTTTCGGCGGCGCAGCTTCACCGTTTCTGAGTAGTTTGCGGGTATTTTTACAGTCTTCGTTGGTACAACCGAAATATTTACCAAAGCGGCCGGACTTGAGCTGCATGTCACTGCCGCATTTATCGCATTCAATAACCGGGCCTTCATAACCTTTAATCCGGTATTGACCCTGCTCAACAATAAAACCATCGCAGTCAGGATTATCACCGCAGATATGCAGTTTCCGCTGTTCATCAATCAGATAGCTGTCCATAGAGGTATCACATTTAGGGCAGCGTTTTCGTTCAATCAGTGCTTTGGCTTCACTCTCTTCATCCTGTTCGGCATCAACTGCTTCATCACCGGAAATCAGATTCAGGGTGCCCTTACAGCGTTCTTTAGGCGGCAGGCTGTAACCTGAGCAGCCCAGGAAAACACCGGTGGTACCCGTACGCACCATCATATGCCGGCCGCATTTAGGGCAGGGGATATCTGTGGGCGTGGGATCGTTGGCGCGCATACCCTCGTCACCATCGCTATCCGCTTTGTTCAGCTGGGCTTTGAAGTCGCGATAAAAACTATCAAGAACATCCTGCCAATGTTGCTCGCCTGTGGCAATTTCATCCAGTTCTTTTTCCATTTCGGAAGTAAAACTATAGGTCATTAACTCATTAAAGCTTTCACATAGTCGCTCTGTGACCACGGCACCAATTTTTTCTGCATAAAAACGCTTATTCTGAGTAGTGACATAGCCGCGATCCTGGATCGTGGAAATAATGCTCGCATAAGTGGATGGACGGCCAATGCCTCTTTTTTCCAGTTCTTTAACCAGACTGGCTTCCGAAAAACGCGGCGGCGGCTTGGTAAAGTGCTGGGTGGGCAATAAGGCCTGTAATTTAAAGCTTTCACCTTCTTTGACCTGCGGCAAAATAACTTCTTCAGCCGATTTTGCAATGGCCTTCATGACCCGGGTCCAGCCATCAAATAAGATGGTGCGGCCTTTTAATTTCAGATCATAATCCGCGGCACTGATGGTCAGAGTGGTGTTCTCATATTTTGCCGGGGTCATCTGACAGGCAAGAAATTGTCTCCAGATGAGTTCATAAAGGCGCTGAGCATCTCGATCGACACCATTGATATCGGTAGCGCTAATTTTGACATCCGATGGACGTATGGCTTCGTGAGCTTCTTGAGCACCACCTTTACTGCTATAGACGATGGGGTTTTCCGGCAGATATTTTTTGCCGAAATTATCCCGGATATAATCACGACCACTGGCCACAGCTTCAGCGCTCAAATTGGTTGAGTCGGTACGCATATAGCTAATGTAACCGGCTTCATAAAGGCGCTGAGCCAGCATCATGGTCTTTTTGACGCCAAACCCCATGCGCGTACTGGCGGCCTGCTGCAGTGTTGAGGTGATAAAAGGTGCTCTGGGGCGACTGCTGGTCGCCCGGGTTTCCCGTTTGCTGAGTTTATAGTCAGCATTTTCCAGCACGCGCAATGCAGTGTCGGTATCATTCTTGTTAGTCGGGCGAAATTCTTTGCCCTGATATTTTAGCACCTGGGCATGCAGTTCATCTTTGGCAGCAGTCAACAGATCGGCATAAACTTCCCAGTATTCTTCCGGGTTAAAGGCGTGGATCTCACGTTCACGCTCAACCACCAGTTTGACTGCAACGGATTGCACTCGACCTGCTGACAGCCCACGAGCTACTTTTTTCCACAGCAGAGGTGATACCATGTAGCCCACAACCCGATCCAGAAAACGCCGGGTCTGCTGGGCGTTAACATGGTCCATGTTGAGTTCGCCGGGTGTTGCAAAGGCTTCATGAATGGCTTTTTCGGTAATTTCATTAAACACCACACGCTTGAATGTCGTCTCGTTCTTTTTATCACCAGAGCCGTCCAGAGTCTCTTGCAGATGCCAGGCAATTGCTTCTCCCTCGCGGTCCAAATCGGTTGCGAGATAGATGGTTTCAGACGTTTTGGCTAATTTTTTCAGGTCGGCAATGACTTTTTCTTTACCCGGCATGGTTTCATACTGCGGGTTCCAGCCATTTTCCGGGTCGATACCCATGCGTTCAATCAAAGCGATTTGTGCTCGCTCTTTTTTGCGTTGTTCTCTTTCTTCAGGTGGTAACTTACGTGATTGTGCTGCTAACTGCGCCCTTTCTTTGGGTGTCATCGCTGTTTTTCTGCTGCTGCCGCTGGTGGGCAGATCACGAATGTGTCCCACGCTGGACTTGACGACAAACTCTTTGCCTAAATATTTGTTAATAGTCTTGGCCTTGGCCGGAGACTCCACAATAACCAGTGATTTACCCATAATTTTTCAGTTTTTCTGTTTTAATGTCTATCAGTTATCTAATATCTAAAGATGTTTTTAATGTAATACTTTATTTTTATGTCTTGAATCCCTATTAAGGAATAATGCTTAGACACTTATCTTGTCAAGTTTTTTTAACAAAATAATTCAATTAATATTTATTTTGCTATCAGTTCTACTTTATTGCGCGAGTTTTTACTATCTATTGAATTAAGCACTCTTGCGGTGCAAGATTTTTATACAGAACAACAGCTAATTGCAAGTAAAACTGTTATTTCCACTGAAAAAAATATTTCACAGCAATTGCCGTTAACACTTTGGAATAGTCCTGAAGTGGACATTTTATGCGGTGATTTTTTTGCTATGAAGAAACAGCATCTATCTGATATTTCAGCAGTTTATGATAGAGCTGCATTAGTGGCTCTGCCTGCTGAAATGCGTAAAAAATATGTAAAAAAAATGCTGGCATTGCTCCCTGAAAAAGTGAACATGCTGCTGTTAACCCTGGATTATGATGAAAATGAGAAGCAGGGGCCGCCATTTTCGGTCACTGAAGATGAGGTTTACCGCTTGTATGGTGAGCATTTTGACATAGAATTATTAGAAGTTGCCGATATTAGCGCTGAAAAGCGCAGCCCCCGTTCACAGAATATGTCCTATTTTAATGAGCGGGCCTTTTTATTGACAAAGAGTTACTGACCAGAGGTGGTTAACCAGTATTCCAGTTGTTTTAAAGAGGATACTTTAAGCACCTGACTGCTATCATCAAGCGCCTGTTCAGTATTTAAATAATCAGCTAATGCAATGCAGTGCTCCCTGTGCTCATTGATAATGGGCCAGGGTGGAAATTGACGGGCATCAATCTGATTCTGCATATGAGAGCGATCGGAGTAAAATTTATTCAGATAAGATTGTGCGGGTACTTTTCTGATATAAGGTATAAATTCCTGCGGCAGTTTATTGGGGGGAATAAAAGTCTTTTGCAGATATTCCTGCAGGGGAGTGACAAAGGATAAACGAGTGTCAAAGTCAAAAATCAGGTACTGGTGGTTGATTTCTGCCAGCAGAATAACATGGTAATCCCAGATAATGGGCTGGTTGACTGCTGCGGCCTGTTGATTTATTAAGGCGATTTTTTGCTCTGGATTGGTTATGATTAGAACCCACATTTTATCTATGGCTATCTTTATGTTGACCATAGTCTTTGCAGCAGCGCTTGTAGCAGAGAGCGACTGCAATAGCTGCCAGATGTTTTCTTCACAAAACAGAGGGGTATAAAGATATTGTGTTTTAATATATTCTTTTAGTGAATTCATCTATTTAATAAAAAAGTTAAAAGTTCAGGACGGTTGGAAGAATGACAAAAACCTATATTAAGGGTAAAGATGAGGCTTTGGAAGTCTCGATTGAAAAAATGCAGACTCAGCTGCAGTTTCTTGGTTTTGATATCGAAGAAGCACTTTGGCTAAACCCGGTAAGTAATATTTATTCGGTCAATATCCGCGATAAAAACTGCCCTCTGTTATTTACCAATGGTAAGGGCAGTACCAGAAATGCCTGCCTGGCAAGTGCTTTGGGCGAATTTTTTGAACGTCTGAACTGTAATTATTTCTTTGCTGATTATTATCTGGGTACAAAGATTGCCCAGGCCGATTTTGTTCATTATCCGGATGAAAAATGGTTTCCTCTGGACGCTTCACTTATTCATTCAGACTTATTAAATGAAACTTTATGGGCATTTTATGATCCGCAGCAGCAGTTGACACCGGCACTTCTGGTCGACACCAATTCCGGAAATTTACCACGAGGTATCTGCGCTTTGCCCTTTGTTCGCCAGCGGGATCAAAAAGAGACCTGGTTTCCGGTTAATATTATCGGCAATCTCTATGTCAGTAACGGCATGTCGGCTGGAAACACCATGATGGAAGCCCGCACTCAGGCACTTTCAGAAGTATTTGAGCGCTATGTGAAAAATCGCATTATTGCTGAAGGCATAAGCCTGCCTGAGGTGCCGGCTCATATTATTGAACTGTATCCTAAGTCACTTGCAGCAATCATGGAATTAGAAAAACAAGGTTTTATTATTGAGGTGAAAGATGCCTCATTGGAAGGTCGTTATCCAGTGATTTCTGTACTCATGATGGAGCCTGATTCAGGACGTTGTCTGGCATCATTTGGCGCACACCCCAGCTTTGAAGTGGCTCTGGATAGAACCCTCACTGAATTACTGCAGGGACGACGACTTGATTCTCTGGATGGTTTTCAAACACCCTGTTTTGATGCTGACGCGGTAGCCGATCCGGTGAATCTGGAAACCCACTTTATTGATTCCAGTGGTTTGATCAGCTATGACTTCTTTAAAAAAGAAAATGATTACGAATTTGTGTATTGGGATTTTGATAACAGCACACAATCTGAGTTTGAATTTCTATTAACCATGCTGGATGAAGAAAGTAAAGAAATTTACATTGCAGATTATGAACATCTTGGTGTTTATGGCTGTCGTATTATCGTACCGGGTGTTTCTGAAATTTACCCGGTTGAAGAGCTCAGCTGGCAAAATAATAATGAAGGCCTGGCCATACGAGAAAGAGTGCTGTCCTTAGGCTCTTTAGATAATGAGCAGGTACAGGAATTGCTGCAGGAACTGGAACAAAGCGATTTTAGTGATCATTCCGATGTGTGTGGTTTGATTGGCATTGCAGCTGATCCGCAAAGTGTCTGGGAAAGCCTGAGGGTGGGTGAATTGAAAGGTATGCTGGCCTTGCATACTGGTGATTATGAGCAGGCACTGGACTGGGCTGAATGGTGTCTGGAAATGGCGCAGATGTCGACAGCCAGAGAAAAATTCTACCGGGCATTAGCGGCTATGCTGCAGATTCAGCTGGATGACAGCAAACAGCGTGACATGTACCGTGATGGTCTGGATTCCCTGTATGGTCTGGATACTGTGAAGCGCTGCACTGCTCTCATTGATGGTGAAATGCATTATGATGGTTTATTCGATGCCGGACTGGAATTAAATGGTCTGCAGCGTCATCAGAGTTTATTGGCGGCCTATGAGAAGCTGCAGGCAGCGAAAAGAGAAAGCTATCAGTAGAGACGTTGCATGCAACGTCTCCACAGCATGCAATGTCTCCACAGCATGCAATGTCTCCACAGCGTGCAACGTCTCTACGCTAATGAAATACACATAGGATATTAATACCCTGACTATTTCCTTAAAAAAGAGGGCTGTTTTATTGATGCCTGATTGATTACAATATTAAGTCGTGATCCAAAAATATTTTAAAGTTGAGAAAACATGAAAGACAATTTTGCCAGTATCATCTCGGCAGTCGGCGAAGACCTGCAAAGAGATGGCTTAAAAGATACTCCGGAACGAGCAGCTAAAGCCTTCCGGTTTTTGACCCGGGGCTATACTCAGAACC
>DAOVUK010000027.1 GCA_030632625.1 Gammaproteobacteria bacterium | reverse complement strand
GGATGAAAGAAAACAAAATTATATCTCAGTTAAAAAACTAGTCATTAACCTTGACAATGGGCCATCTGCATCAAGCCATCGAACTCAATTCATAAAACGAATCACAGAATTTACAGAAAATAATAAAATTGAGATACAGTTAGCTTATTATCCACCTTATCACAGTAAATATAATCCAGTAGAAAGGTGTTGGGGTGTTCTTGAAAATTATTGGAATGGTGACATTCTTGATAGCGTGAAAAAAACACTAGGGATGATAAAAGAAATGACCTGGAAAGGCATCAAACCCATCGTTCATTTTTTAGATAAAGTATTTGAAAAAGGAATAAAATTGACAAAAAAAGAAATGAAAGAATATGAGAAAAAAATAAAGCGTTCTAAAACATTACCGAAATGGGATGTTGTTATAGAAAATGGGGCTTTGGTACTTTAATAAATGCCAAATCCCTAACTCTTCAAAACTATCAAATTCTTGATTGAGCAGTATGATGGTCTCTTTTTGAGATTCAGTGTCCATATTAATATTTTTGGTTTATTTTAAAAGATTGCGCTTTTTTGATGTCGATTTTTTTTAGTTTGATTGATAATCTGAAAGTTGTCAATTTAATAAATATATGAGTGTAAGATTGTTCTTAACATAAGGAGAAAGCAAATGAATAAACGGAAGTTTCCGTTATCATTACCCACCATTCCAGTCATGGCAGTTTCATTGCTTGGAGTATCGCTAGCAAGTACTGTACTGGCTGAAAAACAAGCAGAAGTTCTGCATGATGCTGAATATTATGTGCTTGAAGCTCAGCATGGGGAAAAATGGGATGCACAGGATAAAGCGCTTGATGAGAAACTGGCGGCATTAAAGAAAAAGCATGGTACTCCGCCAAATATCATCCACATTATGTGGGATGATACGGGTGTGGGTGAAGTGGGTGTGCCGCAGATTCAGAAAACACGTGGCTGGGAAACGCCTAATATGAATCAGTTCAGTAAGGAAGGTATCTACTTTGCTCGTATGTATACTGAACCAAGCTGTACGCCGAGTCGAGCGGCGGTTATGACTGGGCGTCATGCAGTTCGTAACGGTATGTACAATGTCGGTTTCCCTTATGAATATGGTGGACTTGCTGCTGAAGAAGTGACCATGGCTGAAGTACTCAGCAAGGCAGGTTATGCAACGGCATTCTATGGTAAATCACATATGGGTGATATTGAGTCAAGCTATCTGAACAATCAGGGCTTTGATGAAGCTTTATGGACACCTTATAATCAGGTGCCTAGTATGTATACGCCTGAATTAGAAGCTGCAGGTGCTATACGTCCAGGCAGTTTATATCCTGAAATACTGCCAAATGATCCTTATGATATTGATAAAGGCTGGCGTCCCAGAGGCTTTGTCTTTGCATTGGAAGGTAAAAAGGGTGGTCCAGTCAGTGAATGGGGCAAAGCACCTAATCTTGCCGATTATCTTGCTATGGATGGTGAATCTGAAAAACGCTTATCTGCATTCATGAAAAAGAATGTTGAAGCTAAGAAGCCTTTTTATGCCGCATACTGGCCTCAAATCACACCTTTTACGGGATTTCCTGAAAAAATTACCGTATCAGCAGGAATGCTTCAGGAAGGCATCGCTCGCTTTGATATTTACATTGGTAAATTAATGAAAGAGCTGAAAGAATTGGGAATTGAAGACAATACTCTGGTTATCATGATGGCTGACAATGGTCCTATGATTCATAATGGTCCTCCCGGAATGGTTGAGACACTTTATCGTGGTGGAAAAGGTGATTTCCTTGAAGGTGGTGTTCGGGTGACTGCTCATGCGCGCTGGCCTGGTGTGATTGAAGAAGGTCAGATCATTGGTGATATTATTCATGAAACTGATCTTTTTACTACTTTCGCTCGTATAGCTGGTGCTGAAAAGTATATTCCAACTGACCGTATCATTGATGGTGTTGACCAGACAGCATTATTATTAGAAGGTGATGGCGAAAGTCGTCGTGACTATGTTTTTATCTATACTGGCAATCAACTGGCTGCGACAGTAAAAGGTCGTTATAAACGTGACTGGCGTAATGCAATTCCAGGATTGAGTGGTGCAGAGTTTTATGATCTGTACAATGATCCTCGTGAAGTTAAGCCTTTTATGCTGCAGTTATTTCCAGCTAAGACAATGTTCAGTATCATGAAAACTCGTCACTTGATGATGAAGAAAGCTTATCCTGATAAAGGTCAAGGACGTGACTTCCCATTCAAGAATGTTGTCAATGCAAGACCTGAAACCATTGCAGCTTCCAAGCCTCGTCTTGATCCCAAGAAACTGCCTTTTGACCCGCGTGAAGCGATCATGCAGGTGCCTGAATGGGATAATCTTGATAGAAGCTGGGGTGCTGATTAGTTGATTTAGTCAAATTGTTAGTGATAAAAAACTGTCAGATCGATAGTCAATCTGACCGTTTTTTTTGAATTAAATATAAAAATTTTAATTCTTCAGGTTTTATCGTTTATGTTTTTTAATTGTAATATCAAAAAAGGCCAGATTTTTAGTCTTCTGATCCTTTCCATTGTTGGGGGTAACCAAAGCTATGCTGAAGAAAGTCTGGCTAAAAAATCTCAAAACCCTTTGGGTACAATGATTAGTCTCAACCTTGAATATAACTATCTCGAAAACGTAGGGCCTGATGAAGATAGCACAGACCATGTTGTTAATCTAAAGCCTGTATATCCTATAGCTGGAGATGGCTATAACTGGATTTTACGTGCCGTAGTGCCTGTAATTTATCAGGATGAACGTTATAGTGGTCAGGGTAGTGAATCCGGTTTAGGTGACATTAATTTGCAGGCTTATTGGGTCCCCGATCCAACGGGGCCAATTACCTGGGGTATCGGTCCCTCGTTGGTGATACCCACTGCAACGGATGATCGCTTAGGCAGTGACAAATGGTCCCTTGGACCAGCTCTGGCAATCATTGCTAAGCCTGGTAAATGGTTGGTCGGTGCATTAACCCAGAATGTCTGGGATATTGCCGGTGATAGTGATGAACCTGATGTTAATCAATTCTTATTTCAGTATTTTATTAACTATAACTTTGACAATGGCTGGTATTTTACTTCCACACCAACCATGACTGCCAATTGGGAAGCAGACAGCAGCAGTGACCGCTGGACTATTCCTGTTGGTGGTGGTGTGGGTAAGGTTGTACGCTTAGGAAATCAACCCATTGATTTTAAATTGCAGGCCTATAAAAATGTTGAACGTCCTCATGGTGCTGCTGAATGGAGTATGCAGTTCAATATGAAGCTCTTATTCCCTAAATAAAGAACTTAAATGAAGGTAGATCCATGGCTCAAAAAACAAAGAAATTTGAACGGAACTATTCACGACGTGAATTTATAAAAACATCAAGTTTAACCATAGGTGCTATTGGTGCTCTGGCTTCCAGTAATCAAATATTAGCACAAAACACTGAGATACCGAAAACCTCATCCGAGGGGCTGCCCATTATCATGGCGGGCTACAAGTTTAATCGGATTGAAGCACTCTTTGATGGTCGGGTTAAAATAGAAGGGTGTCACGCAACAATCAGTGAATCAAAAATTGGTGATATGAATACTGATATGTTCAGTGGGCCTCAGACAAATGATGTCACTGAAATAGGCTTACATCCATTTATGATTGCTTACGCTAATGGCAACTTCCGTGATTACACTTTACTGCCAATATTCCCCTTGCGTTTGTTTCGTCACCGAAGTGTTTTTATTCGTACCGATCGAGGCATTAAAAAGCCAGAAGATTTACGAGGAAAAACGATTGCAACTCCCGGATATTCATCGACATCATTGACTTGGATTCGTGGTATTTTTCAGGATGAATATGGTATCAAGCCAGAAGAAATAAATTGGGTGACCGCATCAAATGACTCATCAGCTGATCTTGCTGGAAAAATTTCTAAACAAGAAATGATGGCACCTGAAGGTATTTCAATCAGTGTCGGTCCTGCGGGAAAAGATGAATCTGATTTGCTTGAGTCAGGCCATGTGGATGCTCTGTTTCATGCAGCAGAACCCAGAGCCTATATTGAACGACATCCTAAAATTGGCAGACTTTTTCCAGACTTCAGAAGTGTTGAACAAGCCTATTATGCCAAAACAGGTATTTTTCCAATTATGCATACCATGGCTATAAAAAAATCCACATTGAAACAGAATCCATGGCTGGCAGAAGCAGTGTTCAATGCATTCTCACAAGCCAAACAAATCAATTATCAGTGGATGGTAAAGCAGGGATGGCTAATGGACTCACTTCCCTGGTATGGACAGGAAGTTGAAGAAACCCGAACTTTAATGGGGGATAATTTTTATTCATATGGTATTGAGTCCAACCGCAAGGCACTGGAAGCTCTGTTTCGTTATTCTCATCAGCAAGGTTTAACCAGCCGTGAACTAACCATTGAAGAACTCTTTGCTCCAGAGAGTTTGAAGCTGGTTGAGACATCTTTTTAGTCTATTTTAAGAAAAAGCATTTAATCACTATAGACTTGATGTGGGGACTTCAGAAAAACAAACTGAGGTTCAGATGTTTATTGGCCAGACATTTTAAAACTAACAAAAAAGTACTGAAAAATTGATAAATCGATACTTCTATAAAATGCCTTTACCTGAAATGATTTTTTCTAAGGTTAAGGTACTTGCTTTTGGCTTAGCGGATTGTTTTCATATTATGAAAATACTCATTATTACATTTCTCTTTTTTCTTTTTAACAATGCTCATGCACAAAATAAATCCAATAATGATCAATATGTCGGCTATGAAGCCTGTGCTTCCTGTCATCAGGATGAAGTAAAACAGTGGCAAGGCTCGCATCATAAAAAAGCTATGCAGCATGCTGATTCTAAGACCGTTTTAGGCAATTTTAATCAGCAGGTATTTGAAAACTATGGGCTGATCACAACCTTCTATAAAAAGGAAACTGATGAAAATATTGAGTTTTGGGTACAAACAGACGGACCAGAGGGTTTATTACATGATTACCAAATTAAATATACCTTTGGTGTTTATCCTTTGCAGCAATATTTGATTGAATTTCCAGGTGGCCGTTTGCAGGCGCTGGATATTGCCTGGGATGCACGGGTTGAGAAACAGGGCGGGCAACGCTGGTTTCATCTGCACCCACAAGAAAAAATAACATCTGGTGATGTTCTACACTGGACCGGTCCTAATATGAATTGGAATACGATGTGTGCTTATTGTCATTCAACTCATTTAGAAAAAAATTATCAATCTGAAAATGATTCTTATAATACCCGTTATTCAGAAATTAATGTTTCCTGCGAAGCATGTCATGGTCCAGGAAAAGAACACATTCAATGGGCAGAAAATGTAAAAACAGATGGCATTCAAGCGGGAAAAGACTTTAAAAATAAAGGTCTGACTCATGTTTTAAATGAGCGAAAAGAAGTGCAATGGCTGATTGCCCCAAATACTCAAAAGCCCTATCGCTCTGAAACAAAAAAGAGCAATCATGAAATAGAAACCTGTGCCCGCTGTCATAGCAGACGCTCACCATTAGCTAATGATTCAATTCATCAGCCTTTAATGAATGCTTTTCGTCCAGCACGCTTAAGCTCTAACCTTTATTATCCTGATGGCCAACCGAAGGATGAAGTTTATGTTTATGGCTCTTTTATTCAAAGTAAAATGTTCCATACTGGTGTGACCTGCTCAGATTGCCACAATCCTCATAGCAATGAATTAAAGCTGCCTGCTGATCAGGTCTGTAACCAATGTCATATCAGTGAAATTTATCGCACTGAGAGTCATCATCATCATAAAATCAAAAGTGCTAGCTGCATTGATTGTCATATGTCACCCACCACTTATATGGGCGTTGATATCAGAAATGATCACAGTTTTAGAATACCCCGGCCTGATTTATCAAGGGGCACAAAGATTCCTAATGCCTGTAATAAATGTCATACCACAAATACAGCACAATGGTCAGAACAGCATTTGAGAGACTGGTATGAAAAACGACCAATTGGACTGCAAAAATTTTCCGGGGTTTTATATGCCTATCAGCAACAGCAGGCAATGGCTGAAAAGAAGTTATACTTCTTAATAAATGATAAAGAACAACCAGCAATTGCTCGTGCAACAGCACTGGAGGCTCTTAGCAGTTACCCTAATCAGGTTTCCCTGACATTGATTGCGGGACAACTCCAGGGTAAGAATCCAATGATTCGACTGGCTGCACTGGAAGCCTTATCGTCCTTTGATAAGCGCACACAGGCAAGCCTTGCATTTCCTCTGATTTATGATGGGATTGGGTCTATTCGTATGGAAGCAGGTCGATTGCTTGCTTCCATTCCTCAGGGACAATTATCCAGCAAAGACAAGATTCAATTAGAAAAAGCACAGCAGGAATATCTTCAGTCACAGACGTTTAATGCCGAACGTCCTGAATCGCAGGTTAATCTGGGGCATTATTATTTTCAGCAGGGCAATATAAAAGTATCAGAAAAGGCTTATAAAAGAGCCATTTATTTGCAACAAAAATTTGTTCCGGCTTATCTTGGTCTGGCTCAATTGTATTCTCAAACAGAACGAGAAAATAAAGCACAACTCATTTTAACTAAAGGGATTGCCAATATTTCTGAAAATGCAGCACTCTATCATGCACTGGGTTTGTCTTATATTCGTCAAAATAAGCCACAAAAAGCCTTAGTTGAATTAGAAATCGCTGCAAATCAGGCAAAAAATAACCGACGTTATCAATTTGTTTATGCTATTGCCTTAAATACTTTAAAACAAACTGAGAAAGCACTGACTGTTTTAGAAAAAACTCATCAGCAATTCCCTGATGATAGTGAAATCCTCATTACTTTAATCACCATAAACAGAGATGCTGGAAATAAGCAGTCAGCATTGGCTTATGCCTATAAATTAATGGACATAATGCCAGCTAATCCAGATTTAAAAAATCTCATTAATCAATTAAAAGGACATAAGTAATTAATGTCTATTACCATCGCTCAGTGAACATAAATATAAATTATTGTTGTTTGCCGAAGTATCACTTACTAAATAAGGAAGAAAAATGAAAATATCAACTACTCTAAGTATTGTCGCCATAGCATCTATTAGTTTTATCAATATCGCTTCAGCAGATCTTATGGTTTTCCCGGCAAAAGGTCAGAGCAATGAACAAATGGAAAAAGATAAATTTTCCTGTTATGGCTGGGCAAAAGGACAGACAGGATTTGATCCCATGAAGACACCAACCACATCAACACCACCGCCATCTCAGGCAAAAAAAGGCTCAACAGCAGGTTCTGCTGGTAAAGGTGCACTGGGTGGTGCTGCTTTAGGTGCTATCTTGGGAGATAGCTCCAAATCTGCCAAAAGAGGAGCAGCAGCAGGTGGACTGGTTGGTGGTGTCAGGCAAAGCTCCAAAAATAGCTCAGTGGATCAAAAAACCAAAGAGTGGGAACAAAAAGAAGCCAGCAATTATGCCAACAACCGAAATCAGTATAACCGTGCTTATTCGGCCTGTCTGGAAGGCAAAGGCTATAGTGTAAAATAAATGACTACTGGAAAAACATTGAATTATCTTTTTGTTATTGCTCTGTTATTGAATGTTCTTTCTGGCTGTGCCAGTTATTCAAGAGTGAATAATGTTGGAATAGAGGAAGAAAATAAAAGTGACTCTTATTCTCAGCGAGAGCATATCAAAAAGAATGATGATTTAAAGATATTCATGTCTTTTTCTGGTGGTGGAACACGCGCTGCGGCATTTTCTTATGGTGTATTAGAAACGCTGCGTGATACCAGAATTTTCAAAAATAAAAATAATATTAGTCTGCTGTCAGAAGTTGATATTATCAGTTCAGTTTCGGGTGGAAGTTTTACTGCTGCTTATTATGGCTTATATGGTGATAAAATATTTGAAGATTATGAACATGTTTTTTTAAAAGAGAATGTTCAGGGAATCTTGGTAAATGGTATTTTCAATCCCCTGAACTGGTTTCGATTTATGGGTGGTTTTGACCGGACAGAGCTGGCGATTAATTATTATGATAATTACATTTTTAATGGTGCAACTTTTTCTGATTTTAGAAAAGATATGCCTTTTATTCAGATCAATGCGACCGACCTGAGTAGTGGCCATCCCTTCATTTTTAAACAGGAATATTTTAACCTGCTGTGTTCTGATTTGTCTCAATTTAAAGTAGCCAGAGCCGTGGCTGCCTCATCAGCAGTGCCCGTGGTTTTTGCTCCTATTGTCGTTAAGAATTATGAAGGATGTGAAGGTGTCAAAATGGTTGATGCGTGGGTACACTTAAAAAATAGCGATAACTTTAGAAGTCATGAAATGAAAGTGGCCTTAGATCGTTATTCTGATAAGAATAAGGTTCAGTATGTTCATTTAGTTGACGGGGGTATTGCAGATAATTTAGGTTTGCGGGTACTTTATGATACGGTGAATATTACTGGTGGGGCTACTGAACTGGCAAAAAAATTATCATCCGCTCCTCCCAGACATCTGGTGGTTATGCTAATTAATGCAGCTATTTCACCTGAAAAAAATATGGATACAATGGTTGATGAACCGCTATTATCAGAACAGATTGGTGCAGTATCATCCGCACAAATTAACCGTTATAGTATTGAAAGCATTCAATTGTTGAAAGAAAGTCTACAGATTTGGGCGACTGAATTATCAAAAACAGTTGACTATGAAGTGAAGCCCTATTTTATCCAGATTGACTTTTCTGGCGTACAGGAAGAATCAAAAAATAAGTTATTAAATATGGTTTCTACCAGTTTTGCACTCCCCCCAGAACAAGTAGATGGTTTGCGTAAAGCGGCCCATCATTTATTAAATGAATCACCAGAATTTCAACGTTTGTTAAATGACCTCAATACAGAATAAGTTATTAGCAACGCAATAAAAGGAAACAATAGTGAGAATAAATAAGCTATTTATCTCTGCCAGTGCTCTGGCTGGCTCATTATTTTCAAGTACTATGGTAACTGCCGCTGGGCTTTGGCTATATGAAGCTGCCACACCTGAAATGGGCACTGCTTCTGCTGGTCGAAATGCAACAGCTGATAGTGCTTCTACCGCTAGTTTTAACCCTGCAGGTATGACACGGCTAGAGCGTGATGAATTAATGCTCGGTATCCAGCCAATGTACATTAAGGCACGTTTTGATATTGATAACGGCTCAGGTTCAGGTGGTGGCGATGGCGGTAATGCGGGTGGCTGGGTTCCCGTTGCATCTCTGAATTATGTGCATGAACTCTCACCTGATTTAAAGCTGGGAATTACCAATGGTTCATATCTTGGTCTGGGGCTTGATTATGGTTCAGACTGGGGCGGGCGTTACTTTGTGACAGAGGCTGAGTTTTTAACCTTTATGACGGCCGTCAATTTGGGCTACAAAGTGAATGATAAGCTATCAATTGGTGGTGGAGTCAATATTGTTTATAGTTCATTGACTCAGAAAATGGAATGGAACAATCCAGGGGCAATTCCTGATAGCCTAATCAAGATTGACGACTCTGATATCGGCTACGGTTTCAATTTGGGTTTATTATATGAATTCTCTCCTTCAACACGAGTTGGACTGACTTATTTATCAGAGGTTGAGTTTGAATTTGAGGATGCTATTGATACCTCATCAATGGTTGGTATTGCCGGTCATATTCTTGCTGATGCAAAAATTAACCTTGAAATGAGTTTACCACAGGCCGTTTCATTAAGTATTTTTCATCAATTAGATGAAAAATGGGCCTTACTGGCTAGTGCAGGTTGGCAGGAGTGGTCAGAATTTGGTAAAACGGATCTAAAATTTGCTCAACTGGGCAGTTTTACAGATGATCGTAATTTTGATGATACCTGGAGTCTTGGTGTAGGATTTCATTATCAATTATCCGAACCATGGAAACTAATGGCCGGTGTGACCTATGATAGCTCCCCCGTGGATGACAAAGACCGAACCATTGATATGCCCCTGGACAGACAAATTCGTTATGCTTTTGGTGCCAGCTATCTATATAACAGTGATATTACTATTTCTGCGGCCTATGAGTTAATGGATGCGGGTAAAGCTAAAGTCGATCAGAGCGGTTTGGCAAGGCAAGGTACATTAAACGGTGAATTTGAAAAAAACTATATTCATATTTTTAATGTGAATGCCAGTTGGAAGTTTTAAATATAATATTGAGGAAAAAAATGAAAAAATTAATAATAGGTTTGTTTGTTTCAGGTGCATTTTTAACAGGATGTGCAACCAATAAAATATCAGATGATAAGTATTCTGGGTTTTTAAGTGATTATTCTATCATGAAGCCTACTCAGGATGATCCAGACAGATTAGGCTACCTTGTTCCAGATATTAACTGGCAGCAGTATAATAGTATTATGGTTGATAAAGTGCTTGTTATTACACCCGATGGTGAGCAGCAGACTGACGCCAAAATTCTTGTTGCAATTGCTGATAAATATGAGGAAGTGTTAAAACAGAAATTATCAACAAAATTTGATGTTGTTGATAATGCTGGTTCTGGTACCATTCGTCTGCAGGCAGCAATTACCAGTGTCTTTACCAGTTATGATGACATGAAAGGTTATCAATATATTCCTATTGCAGCAGCGTTCACTGGAGCTAAAAGAGCTTCAGGCGCTGAACAACAACGTGTCAGAGTGATGAGTGAACTCAGGTTGCTTGATTCTGTTGATGGTCAACTATTAGGTCAAAGTGTTGACCTGAAATCTGGTGAGAATAAACAGAACAAAGACTCAGGCATTTTATTAGCAGATATTGTCCCCATTCTGGAACGTTGGGCTCAAAGTGCCACTGATGTTTTATCAAATTTGAAAGCAAAAGTTAATAACTAATACTCATTGCTGGGTAAGTCTTTTTACCCAGCATTTCCTGTTTATTTATCTATATATCTTTCCTACCTCTATAAATCCTTTCAATAAGTGATGAAATGAAAAAATTGTTTAAAAATCTGTTTAAATTTACTGTCCTTTTTTCTGTTTTATTTTTATTGTGTTCTATTTTTGTAATGACTCTAGTTGATATTAATCAGTATAAAAGTGAAATTTCACAATATGTCAAAGATGAAACTGGTCTAAATCTTGAAATTAATGGTGACCTTTACTTCAGTTTTTTTTCAGGTGTAAAAATTAAAGCTAATGATATTAAGCTATCCCATAATAAAAAGGTTATTGCTCATGTTGATGCTATAGTTTTGGGCACGAGCTTAGCTTCACTCTATAAGAATAAGCCTGAGATCACCTATCTGGAAGTTAGTATTAAAAAATTAGATTTAAGAAGAGACAAAAAAGGGCGGTATGAATTTTTACCTCTATCTAAGCAAGATCCAAGCAAAAGTGAAGAAACAAATAGTGCCGTGTTGGTTGAACAGTTTTTTTTGGAACATTTATCAATAAAAAATATCCAGTTATCAATCGGACAGTTTCAATTTCTGGATAAATCTAATTCCATCACTCTTAAGGTGGAATCATTTAAAACAACTCTTTCTCTTTTGCAAATTATTGATCATTACGAACTGGTTCTTGATGATCCCCGAGTGTTTGGCGATTATGTCTATTCAGGAAAGATTTTAGCTAAAAAAGCATTACTTAATCAATATCAGATTACTGATTTCTCTCTTTCCTTTAATGGCCAAAAAGGTAATATTATTGCTGAACAATTAGTGTTTCATTTAATTCAACAGAATAAAGGGAAAGAGGTTAAAAAACTGGATTTTAATGGTAAAGGAAAATTGAGAATCTCTATTGATTACCGTATCCCTAAGGGAGCAGTTGAACCCTTGTGGAGTCAACCACAAGCAATAAAAATTACCGAAATTGATTTTGATTTATCCAAGTTTCTATTATCCGAAAAAGAATTTCAGCTTGCCATGAAAAAGTCACACCTGGTAATGGAGGAACTGATTGTGTTTGAGAAAAGTCAATTTTCTTTGAACAATTTACTGATTAAATCACTTGTTTTTAATAGCGATTTAATTGATGTCAGCCTTCATTCAAAGGACAAATATCACTTGAATAAATCTGATCTGCAAATTAATAATTTACCGATTCTAAACAATAAACAATTAATTGATCCGCTGTCATACAGTTTTTTAACAAAATTTTCCCATAATTCTCGAATAAATTTATCGATTAATAGTATTGTTGAAAATAAAGAACTTGGGATCAGCAATCTTAAAGTAGAAGTACTGGGAAAAGATAAAAAAATCAGCCTGTCCAATCTATCCTTTAATGCAATAGATTCAAAAATAAATGCTGCAGGGACTCTCTCTTTACAGAAAAAAATACCATTCTGGACACTTGAAGTTCATAGTGACAAATTGAACCTGAAGCCAATTACAGAACTACTTAATACACCTGCTGAAGCAGAAGGTTATATCTCTATTAATAATAAGTTATCGGGGATTCTGGAAAGCTCTGATTTTAAAATTAATAATGGCAGAGTCCATGCTAAAGCCAGTAATATTATTATTAATGGTATGGACTTTGATAAAGTCTTAAATGATTTTGAAAGTTCACAAAGTGTTGGCTTGTTAGATATTGGAGCCGTTGCTCTATTGGGTCCGGCAGGTATTGCTTTAAGCAAGGGAAATGACTATACAACACTTATCCATAGTTTGGGTAAAGGGGGTAAAAGTAAAATAACAGAATTGAACTCTGATATTTCTTTTTCCAGTGACATTGCCAGTATGGATGATGTCAGTTTTACCACTGGAAAACACCAGCTTGTTATCAAAGGCAAACTTAATCTGTTGGATGAAACGTTTATAGACTTTCAAGTGGCCACTGTTGATAAATATGGTTGTCCTATTTATATGGAAGAGGTTAAAGGGAGTTTAAGTTCGCCCACGACACAAAAAGTCAATATTCTTGTTAGTGGTGTAGTGAACCCTGTAAAATCGGTTTATTCTAAATTAACTGGTCCAATAAAGTCACGCTGCAAAGAACCTTTTTATAGTGGGGAGCTAAAACTGAATTAAATTTAATACTATTATCGATATATTATTTTTGAATTTTTTAAATTACTGTATATGGAATCCTTTTGACAAAATATTACTGATTCAGGCCATAAGTGTCTATTTTATGGAGAATTAATTTATTCAAATGATCCTCTGATTCATGATATAGAAAATGACTGTTTAGACCGAAAAGAGTCATTTTAACCATTATTAATAACAGTCTAAAATGACCGCTAATTGTACTGAATGACCATTTTGAAAGCCTCTAAAATCTATGTGTTCTCAGGTCTGGAATGTCCGCTTTTTTATATTGAACGTGAGTCCGTCAAAAGTACCGAATAGCGGCTTGGGGACGACAGCACTAATTCATAGTCCTGATAGTGACCGTCCGCAATGAGCATATTGCTGTCAGATCAATTACTGGTATGTGCTCTTAGCTCTAATTTTAAATATTTTCTCATATCCTATTTTTGAATGGCCGGTATCTGGAAATATGACCGAAAACTGTTCTTGACTCTAATGGCAGAAAAAGGTCATTTGTTACATGACCAAGAATTGAGCAGCATTAAAATTTTGATCGTAATCCACATTTTCTCTGATGTCTGAAATTGCCGCTTTACGCCCTTAGCGACACAGATAAGAGAATGCTAATTTTCCGCTAAGGGATGTTGAACTAATTTGGTCATGCTCAAAATCACCTTTCAGGTAATTTGGTATGATACTTTATTACTCGACTACACTCAGGCTTTGGCTTTATTCTTATCTTTTGGTGTGGCTCTTTTACCAAGTGAGAAATGTGATGCGGCCAGGAGGGTTTGAT